>CAJJTI010000017.1 GCA_905194705.1 uncultured Solobacterium sp.
ACAGAATACAATGAGAAAGCATATGGCAAGACAAGATATGATGAAGGAGTTCAAGTTGGAATTGAACAAGGACTAAACAAAGGTATATTACAGCAAAAAGAAATAACAGTACTGGAGTTAGCAAAAGATAATATACCAGTTGAACGTATTGCAAAATATGCTAACACTACTATAGAAGAAGTTGAGAAAATAATTGAAAAAAATAATTGATTTTGGCTATTTCTATACAAATTTTATTATATGTATGATTTAGGAGTAAACCGCAGTAAATTGCGACTTGTTACATATTTATCATTTGACTATAAGGGGCTAAAATTCTATAATTTAATAGCAACAAAAGGAGGTCTTTTAAGACAATATGACAGATGTAAGAGTTGCTATTAATGGTTTTGGTCGTATCGGCCGTCTTGCTTTCAGACAAATGTTTGATGCTGAAGGATATGAAGTAGTTGCTATCAACGATTTAACATCACCTAAGATGTTAGCTACTTTATTAAAGTATGACTCTGCTCAAGGTGGTTTCTGCGGTATTTTCGGCGAAAACAAACACACAGTTTCTTATAAAGAAGCAGTTTATGAAGAAGATGGAAAGACAGTTAAAGTTCCAGGTTCTATCACTGTTGATGGAAAAGAAATTACAATCTATGCTAAACCAAACGCTGCTGAATTACCATGGGGCGAATTAGATGTAGATGTAGTACTTGAATGTACAGGTTTCTACACATCAAAAGCTAAGGCTGAAGCTCATATCAAAGCTGGTGCTAAAAAGGTTGTTATCTCTGCTCCTGCAGGAAACGATCTTCCAACAATCGTTTACAATGTTAACCACACAATTTTAAAACCTGAAGATACAGTTATTTCTGCAGCTTCTTGTACAACAAACTGCTTAGCTCCAATGGCTAAAGCATTAAATGATTATGCTCCAATCGCTTCTGGTATCATGACAACTGTTCATGCTTACACAGGTGACCAAATGATTCTTGATGGTCCACAAAGAAAAGGCGACGTTCAAAGAGCTAGAGCTGGTGCTTGCAACATCGTTCCTAACTCAACAGGTGCTGCTAAAGCTATCGGCTTAGTAATTCCTGAATTAAACGGCAAACTAATCGGTGCTGCTCAACGTGTACCTACTCCTACAGGTTCTACAACAATTCTTCACGCAGTTGTTAAGGGCAAGGATGTTACAGTTGATGCAATCAACGCTGCTATGAAAGCTGCTGCTAACGAATCATTCGGATATACAGAAGAAAAGCTAGTTTCTAGCGATATCATCGGTATGAGATTCGGTTCATTATTCGATGCTAACCAAACAATGGTTGCTAAGATTGATGATGAAACTTACCAAGTACAAGTTGTTTCTTGGTATGACAACGAAAACTCTTATACATCTCAAATGGTTCGTACAATCAAATACTTCGCTAACGTTAAGTAATTGATTTACAATTAATCATTATGTAAATGAAGACCTGTCATAGAAATGTGACAGGTTTTTATATTTGTCTATATATTAAATATTGACTAATACTCACAAAAATATCACAATATAGTCAACAAATACTATGGAGACTATTATGGATAAGGCAGAATATCGTTATATGACTAAAATTGTTCGAGAAATGAACAAATATAAAGAATTACGTGAAAAGGAAAATAAGTTGAATCCAAGTGAAGAAGTCTTGTTACATCTCATTAGACACCATGAAGGTATATCGCAAAAAGAATTAGTTGTGTTAAGAAATGTAGATAAAGCTGCTGTTGCAAGAGAGCTATCAAAACTAGAACTAAAAGGATATATCGAAAGAAAACCAGGTGAAGATTTACGTACTCGTCTTATATATTCAACCGAAAAAACAAAGAACCTGAAACAAGAATTAGTTAGCTATGAAGAAGAATTCTTTGAGTGGTTGTTCAGTTCTATTGAGAGTAAAGAAAAAGAGAAATTCTTTGAGACACTAACAGTATTATATTTACGTTCTAAGCAAGAAAGTAGAAATGGTTTTACGCAACTTTTAGAGATGAATGAAAATGAAAAATAAAAATATATGGAATTACATCTTAAAAGAAAAGAAGTATCTTTTTCTAATAACGATAACAGGACTTATATATAATGTTGGGTTACTTGCAGGACCGTATTTTGAAGGGCAGTTAGCAGGTTGTTTAGTTGATATTAGTAAAAATTTAAAAACTGCTAATAGTATGATTCAATTATCTGTTATTTATATATGTGTTATTTTGTTTGTTCAATTTGCAAGGTTTTTAAAGCGTTATTTTGTACGCGAATTTGGTAATGATATCAATCGTAATTTAAAGATGGATGTATATAAACATTTTGTCTATGACACTTCTAACAATGAGAATGCAGGATCAATTATGACAAAAGCGATAAGCGATGCGGATGCTTGCAGTGAAGGTATACGTAAATTTACAACGGAGATTTTTGATACAGGTATAGCACTAATCAGCTATATTATGATGCTTGTTTTATATGATGCTAAATTAACGTGTTTTGTGATTATTTTTCCAGTCATTTCATATCTAATCGCAAATAAATTAGGACCAGTTGTTGCAAAAAACGCTTTTAATGCAAAGAAAAGTGCAGAGCGATTAAATGCGAGTACTCTTGATCGTTTACATCTAGCGATAACTTATCGTATTTATGGAGAAGAAAGCAATATGCATGAAGTATATGAAAAAGATTTACAGGATTATGAAGATAAAACAGTATGTTCTAATATACTTGAAACGGCAATTAAACCCCTATATGAAATAATTTCTATGACAGGAATTGTATTTATCATCTATTTTGGTTCTAAAAGAGTAATGAATAATTTATGGGATGTTGCAATATTTACAACATATATTTCCTGCTTTACAAAAATGGCAGTTAAATCCAGTAAAGCTGCTAAATTATTTAATACTGTACAGAAAGCGAAAGTATCATGGGATAGAATTTATCCGATTATTGAAAATGATCATGAAGTAAAAAATAGAAAACCAATAGATGTTAATACAATAGAAGTATCTAATTTATCTTATGCATATGATGACAGAATTATTTTTTCGAATGTTTCTTTTCAGGCGAAAAAAGGAGATATCATTGGTATTACTGGAGAAATAGCGAGTGGTAAATCAACATTAGGGAAAGTGTTCTTAGAAAATAGTCACTATCAAGGAAAGATACTTGTTAACAAGAAGCAATTAAAAGATATCGAAAAAGACTATGCAGTAACTAGCTACATGGGTCATAATTTAGAACTATTTGATGATACAATCGAAAACAATATCAAGTTTGGTAAAGAAGGAAATATATTACCAGTACTCGACATAGCAAGTATGAAAGAAGAAGTTGAGACCTTCCCTGATGGCATTTATACAAGGCTAGGAGAAGGTGGTATAAAGCTTTCTGGTGGTCAACAATCACGTATTGCTTTAGTAAGAACCCTGTATCATGCAAGAGGAATCATTGTACTAGATGATCCTTTTTCCGCATGTGATAAAAACACAGAAAAAGAGATATATGAAAATATCAGAAGAGAATATAAAGATTCAATTATCTTTTTGATATCTCATCGATTGTCTCTCTTTGATCAAATGAACCAGATATTATTTATTGATAATCAAAGTGTTGAAGCAGGTACACATCAAGAGTTGTTAAAGAATAATGAAAAATATAAGCATTTATATTTCTTGCAAACAAAGGAGTTTTTATGAAAAATAATTACTTTGTTCAAATCATTCAAAATAGTATTAAGAAGAATAAATCTTTATTTGTGATTCTCTTGTGCAGTATTGTTATAACCCTGGTTTTAACGTTATTACCACCACTTATTTTAGAAAAAGGTATCAATGAACTTGTGCAAAATAAAGAAATATCATTCTACTTAGCACTAATGTACTTTATGATACTTGTATTTGTTGGAATAAGTGAATCAATTCGAGAATCTTCCATAACAATATTTGGCGAAAAAGTATTACATGAATTAAGAAGCGAAATGAGCAAAAAGATTAGTCGTATAGAATCTTCATATCTAATTAATCATGATGCAGGAGAGATCGCGATGATATTTGTGACAGATGTAGATACGATAGAAACATTATTTAATGAAGGTGTTATTTCAATGGTAATTGATATGTGCAGTGTCATCAGTATCATTATTGTTGTTTTTATGAAAAGTGTTGGACTTGGGATTTTGTTATGCTTAGCTTCACCATTACTTATGATTTTTACAAGAATTACACAAAAAAGAATGTTGAAATCACAAATAGAAAATAGAGAAGCAATTGCTAAAGCTGGGGAAATCATTCCAGAAACACTTAAGAATAAGCGAGTCATTCATAACATAGATGGCGAAATATTTATGGAAAATAAATATGATGCAAATATTAGTAAAAGTTATAAAGCAATTCAAAAATCAAACTTTTATGATTCTATATATTCTCCTGTGGTACTTGTATTTAATGCAATTATTATAGCGATTGTGATGATTTTATCTACGACAAATAATCCTTTTAGTTACTTATTCAACATGTCTGTCGGTACAGCGACAGCACTAATATCTTATGTAAATAAAGTATTTAAACCATTAGAAAGTATTGGTATGGAAATACAAAATGTGCAGACTGCAGTTGCTGGTATTACAAGAATCAATGCGTTATTTCATGAAAGGGAAATGACTCAAAATCATACAGTTAATCATTTTGATAAAAATAAACTTGCAGTTTCAGTAAATAATATCACTTTTGGTTATGATAAAAACCAAGCAATTCTAAAAGATTATTCTTTAGAAGTTAAACATAATGAGACAGTCACAATTACGGGCAGGACTGGTGCTGGGAAAAGTACATTATTTAAACTGATATTAGGCTTATATCCATGTGATAAAGGTGAAGTCAGCATTTTTGGTGTACCTGCGACAAACATAAATGAAACAGAAAAAAGAGAAATATATGGTTGTGTAGAACAGGAATTTAAACCGACAACAGGAACGTTGAAAGATCAAATTACACTTAAAAATCAGAGTATTACAAATCTTGAAGTAGAAAAAGCATTAGAAACAGTTGGTTTAAAAGACAAAATTCAAGACTATAATAAACCATTTATGGAAAGTGAATTTTCTCAAGGTCAGTTGCAATTATTGTCTATCGCTAGAGCAATAGTGAAAAATCCTGAAATATTATTATTGGATGAAATGACAGCTAATTTAGATGCCTTAACAGAAAAGTCAATTATGGAAGCGATATATAAAGCACAGGTAAATAGAACGGTATTATCTATTTCACATCGTACATATACTTTAAGTGACTCTAGAGAAGTGAAAATTTCTTAATTTTAGAGAGTATAGTTATATTTTTTCATATTTTAGTGATTTGTTGATAAAATAAGATAGGTAAAGAAAGGAAGGCTTTTCTTGTTTAACGATACAATTGTTGCCATCGCAACGAGCACACCAGGTGCAGTATCTATTATTCGTATTAGTGGTAATGATACTTTTGATGTGCTTAGTAAAATATTTGATAAAGATTTATCTCTTGCTAAGGAATATACAATCCATTATGGAACAATTTTTGACGAAGAAGGACCAGTGGATGAAGTACTTGTTAGTGTTTTTAGAGCGCCTAGATCATATACGGGTGAAGATGTTGTAGAAATAAATTGTCATGGCGGTACATATGTCACCCGGAAAATATTGAATTTATGTTTAGGTAATGGAGCTAGACTTGCTAGACGTGGTGAGTTTACGGAACGTGCATTCTTAAATGGAAAGATGGACTTATCAGAAGCTGAAAGTGTAAATGACCTGATTAACGCAACAGATAAAATCAATGCGCATAGTGCCATTCATTCTCTTAGAGGCAGTGTTCAGAAAATTATTGATCCATTAGTAGAAGATATTACGCAAATTATCTCTAATATTGAAGTGAATATTGATTATCCAGAATATGATGATGTTCATGTTTTGACTGAGGAAGAAATTTTACCAAAAGCGAAAAAATGGATAAAAGATATAGATGTAATTATTAAAAAAGCAGAAGAAGCTACATTTATCAGAAGTGGTATTGATACTGTTATTGTGGGTAAACCTAATGTTGGCAAGTCTTCTTTATTAAATGCTTTACTTGAAGAAGATAAAGCCATTGTCACTAATATTGCAGGTACTACAAGAGACTTGGTAGAGGGTAGTGTTAAAGTAGGAAATGTTACTTTGAATTTGATTGATACTGCGGGTATTCATGAATCTGAAGATACTATTGAAAAAATAGGTATTGAAAAATCACGAGAAGCCTTGGAAAAAGCAGAACTTGTACTACTTGTTTTAGACAGTACACAAGACTTATCAAAAGAAGATAAAGAGTTATTAGAACTTACAAAAGATAGAGATAGAATTATTATCTATAACAAAAACGATGAGAAACAGATTGATGATGTTGTTTCTATCAGTGCCAAAAATCGTGAGATTGATGCTTTGATTCAAACAATTGAAAAGAAATATGAAAAAGAAATTCATTCTGCAGAGAGTGATACATTAAATAATGAGCGTCAAATTGGACTTGCGAGAAGTGCAAGAAGAGCTATGCAGCATGCTATTGATGCTTTAGAAATGGGTTGTGAATTAGATTTGGTAACGATTGATTTACAAGAAGCTTATTATGCACTAAAAGAAATAACAGGAAAAACATGCAGAGAAGATTTACTGGATGAAATATTCAGTCGCTTTTGTTTAGGAAAATAAGATGATACAAAATTATATTGATACACATGCACATATCTACTCTTTGGAATTTCATGATGATTTTGATGCGGTAATAGCTAGAGCTCATGATGCTGGCGTATATCGCATGATGATTGTTACAACAGATGAAGAGGAAGCTTTACAGGCAATTGAATTTACAAAAAAAGATCCTGTTCATTATCAAGTTGCTTATGGAATTCATCCAGAATATGTCAAAGATGCTACTAGTGAAAAGCTAAGAAAACTTGAAGAAATTATATCTAAAAAAGAAATCACTGCTGTTGGTGAAATCGGTATGGATTTATATTACGAAAGTGACACAAGAGAAGCACAGAAAGAGCTATTTATCTATCAAATAGAACTAGCTAAGAAATATAACAAACCGATTTTAGTGCATAGTCGTGATGCAATGCAGGATACCTATGATATTATGAAAGAACATCATGTAAGAGGCTTACTTCATTGCTTTTCAGGCAGTGCTGAAATGGCAGTAGAGTTTACAAAACTCGGATATTATATTGCTTTAGGTGGTGCTGCAACTTTTAAAAATGCAAGACATGCACTTGAAGTATGTAAAGCGATAGATATGAAATATTTATTGAGTGAAACAGATTGTCCATATATGGCACCAGTACCAGTTCGTGGTACAAGAAATGAACCATGTAATATTCCATATATTGTTGATGTTTTAGCTAAGACAAGAGATATCAGTGTAGAAGAAATGGCAAATATCATTGATGAAAACTATAAAAGATTTTTAAAGGAAATAAATGAAAGTAATTAAAGAAGTAATTGTTGTTGAGGGTAAACATGATTCTGCTACATTAAAGCAGTATTTTAAGTGTGATACAGTTATTACAAATGGTTTATCTTTAGATGAAGAAACATTAGCTTATATTAAGGAATTAAATGAAACACGTGGAGTAATTTTATTTTTAGATCCAGATTCACCAGGTAATCGTATTAGGCATCGCATCAATGAAGCTGTACCTGGATGTTTTGTGGATAAAGTAAATGCGAGAACAGATAAAAAAGTTGGCGTAGAACATGCAAACAAGAAAGTGTTAGAAGAAGCACTCAATAACTTAATCAGCTATACAGAAGAAAAGAGTTCATTAACAGGGACAGATTTATATGAAATTGGTTTGACTGGAAAAGAAAACAGTTCATATTATCGTTCTAAAATCGGAAAAAAATTTCACTTAGGTGATGGAAATACAAAGACAATGTTAGAAAGAATAAATTATTTAGGAATAACAAAGCAGGAGCTAATTGATGCAATCAAAGAATAAGACAATTGCTACTACAGCACGAACAAGAGAAATATTAAATACTTATAATCTAAGAGCGAAGAAGAACTTTGGTCAGAATTTTCTCGTGGACGCAAGTGTAACAGGACGTATGGCTTCAACGCTTCGAGATGATGGTGTAGTAATAGAAGTAGGTCCTGGTATTGGTTCACTTACAGAAGAATTAGCGAAAAGAGCGAAACATGTTCGTTCTTATGAAATTGATGAAAGACTTATTCCTGTATTAGAAGATACATTAAAAGATTATGATAATGTGGAAATTGTCTTACAAGATATCTTGGAAACAGATATAAATAAAGAATTACAATCACTGGTAGATAAATACAAGCATATAGAATTTGCTGCTAATCTACCATATTACATTACAACACCAGTTTTATTTAAGTTATTTGAATCCAGTATTCCATTTGAAAAGATTGTTGTCATGATTCAAAAAGAAGTAGCAGATCGTTTCAGTGCGAAACCAGGCACAAAAGAATATGGTGCCTTAAGTGTAGAAAGTCAGTATTTATATGATGTAAAGAAATTATTTAATGTACCACGAACATCATTTAATCCTGCACCAAATGTCGATAGTGCTGTTATCAGTTTTACAAAACATGAGAAAAATAAAACTGTTGATAATGAAAAATTATTTTTTGAACTAGTTAAGGCATGTTTTAAACAGAGAAGAAAAACACTTTATAACAATTTGAAAGAATATTTTGATTCTAAAGAGAAAGCCGAATCATTATTACTAAAAGCGAATATTCCGCTTGAAACAAGAGCTGAAATGCTTGATTTAAATCAATATATAGAGCTTTATAAAGCATTAAAGGAGATAATTACAAATGAAAGATAGAGCTTATGCTAAAATCAATCTTTGTCTTGATGTAGCAGGGGTAAGAGAAGATGGATATCATGATTTACATATGATTATGGTACCAATTGATTTCTATGATGTATTGGAAATGAATATTGCGGATGAAACAACCATCAGCTTGAATCGCAATTTCTTACCGGTGAATGATAAGAATACAGTAATAAAAACTATTCATGTCATGAAAGAAACATATAATTTAACAGAAAACTTTGCCTGTAATTTAGTAAAGCATATTCCTACTCAAGCTGGACTTGCAGGAGGAAGTGCAGATGCGGCTGCAGCAATTAGAATGATTGTAAAATTATGCCATTTGGATTTATCAAGAGAAGAACTAATTGAAGTTGGTAAAAAAGTTGGTGCAGATGTACCATTCTGTATTTTCAATGAACCAGCATATGTAAATGGAATTGGTGAAGAACTTGAACCATTCAAGATTAATACTGATTTTAATATTTTATTAGTTAAACCTAGACGTGGCGTTTCTACTTCAGCAGCATTTAGTCGTTTGGATTTAGAAAAAGCCGTTCATCCGGATTGTTTAAAAATGCGTAAAGCCTTAGAAACAGATGATTACTTAACTGTAGTAGAAAATCTTGGAAATAGCTTAGAAAAAATTAGTTGTAAACTTGTACCAGAAATTAGAGAAATCAAGAAAGACTTAAGTTATTTTGGCTTTGATGGTGTTTTAATGAGTGGCAGTGGTTCTACTGTTTTTGGTATTACAAGAAAGAAAGATTTAGTATCTAGAATTGGAAATGTCATGAAATCAAAAGGATATTTTATCCGTGCTGTACATATTCTAGGAACTCTTGATGAGTAAAAAACGAAGAAAAAGAAATCATTTCAAACAAATTTTTAAATATCTTCTGTGTCTTTTTAGGTTTTAGTTATTTATTTTTTATCACTAACAAAACAAAGGATATAGATAAAGATAAATGTATTATGAAATTTAATGAACAATACGACAAAGAAAAAGCCTTAATCGAATGAATTAAGGCTAATAAAATTAAAGTATTAAACAGTGGAATTAAAATAGCTTAACAACTTAATAATAAGGGAGATTGACTATACTTTCTTACAAAAGTAGTAATTTACCGTTAATGTGGTTGTAAGACTGCTTGGTAATCAGAACACAAATACCTGCTGTTTATGAAGCAATTAGGAATAATTTCAATTAATTAAGACTATTTTGTTTGTTAGCAATTTTTAAGAAAATAAATCCTAAAGCGAAGAATATTGCTAAACACGCTACAGCAACGTTAATTGTTCCACCCAGTAACTTAACAGCTGCGATAACTAGTGATCCTAAGAAGGAAGCACCTTTAGAGAAAATATCATAGATACCAAAGTATTCGCCAGAGTGTTCAGCTGGAATAATTTTTGTATAGTAGGATCTAGACATAGATTGAATAGAACCTTGGAATATACCTACACCAAAAGCTAGAATAGCGAAGTGCATTAATGTTTTTAAGCATAAAGCATAAAGACTTATACCAAAGTAACCAACAATACAAATCAGTAAAATTTGCACGGTATCATATTTCTTGGATAATTTAGCAAAGAATAAAGAACCAAAAAAGGCAACGACTTGTGTTCCAAGTAAGAATACAACTTGTCCTACAGTATTTAGATTTAAGTCTGTTCCGATATTGATACAGTTATCAATGATTGTACCTACACCATCAATATAGAAGAAGAAAGCAATTAAGAAATATAATACTTTCTTGTCTTTTAAAGCAATTGTTTTTAATGTATGACCAATTTCTTTAAAAGAATTTCTAATCGCATGTTCCTTCTTTTCTGTATAGAATAGTTGTTCATAATTTTTAAGAAGTGGTAATGTAACAATTGCCCACCAGAGAGCAGTAACGATACAACCTATTTGTTTTGATAAAGAAGCGGAAATAATACCCACCATATCAGGGCCTAACACATAAGCGATTAAAGCAACTAGAAATGGTATACAAGAACCAATATATCCCCAGGCATAACCATAAGAAGATACTTCATCCATTCTTTCTTCACTCGTTATATCATTTAACATTGAGTCATATATTGCGTTTGCAGCATTATAGCAAATACGTGTAACGATATATAAAAGTAAGAATAATAACCAGCTTGTTGTAAAGCCATTGATGATACAGCAAATAACCCCAACACTGACTACAGTAGTGAAGAAGATTTTCTTCATTCCTTTATTATCAGCGATATTACCAAGTACTGGTCCTAAGAAGGCAATAACAATGGTGACCGCAGAAATAGATAAAGCATAGTAAGCTGTAGCTTCATCAGATGTTAATTTGCCAGGACCTTCACCAATGGATAGAGCTTTAAACCAGATTGGAATTAAAGAACAGGCAAGCATAATGAATGCAGAGTTACCTACATCATACAAAACCCACGCAAATTCTTTTTCGCTTAGTTTGTGAAACACTTTACTTGAATTTAATTTCTTGAATATATTATGCATAAAAATTTTCCCTCATATTTATTTTACTTGTTTTCAAGATATTTATTAAGCCTGTAAAGCATTTCTTTGAATAAATTAGGTTTGTTTTCATGGTTTTTACGGTTTTCTTACGATTTATCTTATTCCCTTTTGCTTTATATTATCAAAGAACTGTAAATTCGAAATATAGTAGTTGTTAAATATAAGTGAAGGGAAGAAGGACAATTTAAAAATTTAAGGGGGTCATTACTCGGGAGTTTGACAGTTTTTAAAAATAGTTAATTTTAAAACAGCGCATAAACACGCTGTTTTTTAACATAAAATCCTGTCAATAATTGTGTATTTTTCTATCGTAATCCTTCGTAATTTATGCTATAATGTTTTAGGGTGCTTTTAATGAGAATTTCTGTTACTAAACCACACACGGATAATGCGACTGTTTACGTTATTAAAGATGTTTATCTTAAAGATGTTAGAGGTAAAAAATGTCCTTCTTCTAATTCGAAAGATAGAACCACTAAAACTGTTAAATGCTTGGGTAAAGTTAATGATATTATCCGCATTAATAATCTCGATTCTTATGATTCTGCTATTCTTTGGGCTAAAGAAGTTGCTAAATCTATGACTGAAGAATCTAACAATATGAATCAGAAGGTCTCAATTGATTTTGACCCTACTCTTCGTATTGAAAAAAATGTTGATTGTCTCTTTAACTCGGGTTATCTATTTTTACAGTCCATTTGTTCTTCTTTACGTTTTGACAATATATGCAGAAACATTAAAAGTCGTCATCAGTATAAATTCAATCTTGAAGCCATTTTGACCGATCTTATTTATGCACGTATTCTTGAGCCTTCCAGTAAAAGATCTTCTTATAAATTTTGTTCTACTTTACTCGAGCCTCCTAAATATGAAGAACACGATGTTTACCGTGCTTTGTCTGTACTTTCTGAGGAAATGGATTATATTCAATCTTCCATATATAAGACTAGTAATTTTGTTGTTTCTAGAAATAATCACATTCTTTACTATGACTGTACTAACTATTTTTTTGAAATTGAAACAGCTGATAATCTTAGACAATATGGAAAATCCAAAGAACATAGACCCAATCCAATTGTACAAATGGGATTATTTATGGATGGAGATGGTATTCCTCTTGCTTTTTCTATTTTTAACGGTGCTTCTAACGAACAGCCTTCTTTAAAACCTTTAGAAGAAAAGATTATTAAAAATTATAATTTTGATAAATTTGTCGTTTGCACAGATAGTGGTCTTGGGAGCGATGACAACAGACAATTCAATGATATTGAGGGCAGAGCTTTTATCACAACTCAATCTTTAAAAAAGCTCAAGAAAAATGAACGTGAACTAGCTATGAGTCCAAACAACTGGAAAAGATTATCCGATAATAAATTCATAAAAAACATGGAAGAAATATTCAATAATCCCGATAAATACATAGATGAGATATTTTATAAAGAGCAGCCTTATGAATCTAAAAAAGTTCCAAATCAAATCATGATTGTCACGTATTCTCCTAAATATGCTTTATATCAAAAATCGATACGTGAAGATCAATTATCTCGCGCAAAAAAGATGATTGAATCTGGAAAAAAGAAAACAGAACGGAGTAATCCAAATGATCCTTCGAGATTTATAAGAAAAACGAATTGTACAAAAGACGGCGAAATGGCTAAAGAAACGATAGTTGAAATAAATGAAGAGAAAGTACTTGAAGAAGCTTTGTACGATGGATTTTATGCTGTTTGTACAGATTTGTTGGATGAATCTGTATCAAGTATTTTAAATGTAAGTGAAAACCGATGGGAAATTGAAGAATCGTTTCGAATTATGAAAACAGATTTCAAATCAAGACATGTTCATTTATCAAGAGAAGATAGGATAAAAGCACATTTCTTAACATGTTATCTTGCTTTACTTGTATATAGACTACTCGAAAAGAAATTAAAGAACAAATATACAACTTTTGAAATTTTACAAACATTACGCTCCATGAAACTTATGTCTATAGAAGGTATTGGATATAAGCCAGCCTATAAAAGAACAGATATTACAGATGATTTGCACAATACCTTTGGTTTTTATACAGATTATGAAATTTTAAAAAAGAACACTTTAAAATCGATTATTCATCAAACAAAAAACAAATAAATTACGTATATTCGATACATAAAATAAAAGTGTCAATTACCCTTTTGTTATGCGGTTATAGACACTTTTTTCTTATATTAAACTGTTAAACTCGAGATTTTAACCGTTTCTTGTCATTGATGTCAATAAAGCCTAAAACATTTCAGTAACAATAATGAGAAAATTTTAATAATAATATGAAAACGTTTACATTTTATTTATTTGTTTTCCATCTTAATTTATCATTAAATTTACTGAAAAAAATCGAAATTACAAGAGTGCTTAACATGCATGCAAAGAAGACGATTGTTCCTGATAAATACATCGTTATGCCATATTTTATTACATAAAATAACTCTCCAATTAATGTACATATTGTTAGAATCAACACTAAATAGACTAGTCCTTTAAACTTTAATACCGTACTGTTAAAGTCATAATCGCGAATTGGATATCTTCCAAAAACAAGCGAACCCACTTTATAAGTTAATACTCCTGCCGCAAAGAAACCAAACACATATGGAAGAGTAACAAATACTGCATTCATTACTCCAACCGCTCTAACGCTTCCCGCTATTATATACATTAACAAGATTCCTAATATTGAAGATAGATATATTTTTTTCACTTTATCATATGAAAGTTCAGTTTCATCTAATGAATGCAAAATACCTTCATATTGATATTTCCCATCTTCATTCATTTTAAAGTCATTTAAATATTCTCTTCTTTTAGGTGTTTTTCTTTGTTCCACTATTTTACTCCTGCTAAATCATAATTTGATAAGAAAGCATCTACTTTTTCACATACTTCTTTTAATGTATTTTCTTCAAATGGACTGTTTAAGTCAGCTTTCTTTAATAAGTTTGTAAATGTATCACTGCCACCTTGTTTTGTATAGGCCATGTAATGATTCCATGCATTTTCTGGATTTTCTTGAATCATTGCCCAGAATTCTAAAGATACAGTTTGTGCTAAACAGTAATCAATATAGTAGAAAGGTGAAGAATAGATATGATGCTTTAATTGCCAATGTTCTCCCTCTGCATAGAATGGAATTTCACCATCCAGCTTTTCCCAAGGCATATAAATACCCATCAAACGTTTCCATTCAGCGTGTCTTTCTGCTGGTGTCATATCAGGCTTTTCATAAACAGAGTGTTGGAAGTGATCTACTAAAGTTCCATAAGGAATAAATTGCATTGCTCCTGCTAAATGACTGTATCTAAATTTACGGGCATCATCCCCAAAGAAGTCTTCAGCATTTTTCTCAGCAAAGAATTCCATGGACATAGAATGTACTTCACAAGCTTCCATAGTAGGCCAAATTGTACTTACTGGAACTCTATGTGCATTTAAATATGCTTCAAAAGCATGTCCTGCTTCATGACTAACAACCTCTACGTCACCTTGTGTACCATTGAAGTTTGCAAAAATAAATGGAACAAAGTAATCACAAATATCTGTGCAATATCCGCCACCTCTTTTACCAGGTTTTGATAATACATCTAACAAGTTTCCTTCACGCATTGTATGGAAGAATTCGCTTGTTTCAGGTGATAATTCATCATAGAATTTTTGACCAGCTTTTAAGATATCTTCTGGTGTACCAACAGGAGTTGGATTACCTGAACGGAATGATAATTCATTATCGGCAAAACTCATAGGATAAGTCTTTCCTAAACGTTCTGCTTGTTTCTTGTAAATCTTTTCAGCTACTGGAACAACATACTTTTGTACTGCTGTACGGAATTTTTCAATATCATGCTTATCATAGCAGTTTCTTCCCATACGATAATAGCCTAGTGTTGTATAACCCTCATAACCTAATTTTTTACCCATACCATCACGTAAATGAACTAGTTCATCATAGATAGTATCTAACTTCTCCTGGTTTTCTTTATACCAAGTACCATCTGCAATCCAGGCTTGTAATCTTCTTTCATCATCTGGATCACCTTTATATAAAGTCATTTGAGGAAGTGTATATTCTTTTCCTTCAAAAGATACTTTGGCATTAGCTAACAAGTTTTCATATTCTTGTGTTAATTCATTTTCTTTTACTAAATCTGGAATTAATTCAGGAGAAAAAGATTTTAATTCTATTTCTGCATTGATAAACATGATAGAACCATATTCTTTTTCAAATTCATCTCTAAATTTTGAATTTAATAAACAATTTGTAAATTGTTGCTGATAAGCTTGTAATTCTGGTGATGATTCATTCCAAAACTTGTCTTCCCCACTATAAAATTCATCTTTTGTATTGATATTATAGCGAATACTGGAAAGAGTCATTAATGTTTGAATATGTCTTTGTTTTGTGTCGAATTCAATAAACGCTTTATTTGCTTCTTCATAGCTTTCTGCATTCTTAAAAGTTTCTGTAATTTCTTGTAATTCCTGCTTTACCTTATTTAGATTAGGTCTTTCATAAGGCATTTCTTCAAATTTAATCATAGTAACCTCCATACGTATCTTTTATTATACTTGCAAACAATAAAATGGTATAATCCAAAAGTATGGAGAAATACCCAAGTGGTTGAAGGGACTGGTTTCGAAAACCAGCAGACGTGAAAGCGTGCGAGGGTTCGAATCCCTCTTTCTCCGCCAGATGATACAAAAAGAAAAGTTCTTAGAGAAAATCTTTAAGAGCTTTTTTTACAAGATATAAATCAGTATTATCACTTTTTATCCAAGAAGATATTAATGAACCATGTATCAAACTAAATATACTTTGTGCTTTCATTTGTGCTTCTTTTATTGAATAACCATGTTCTATAAATAAATCAGAATACATTTGTTGCCATGATGTATATATTTCTTTACATTTTTCATGAATTTCTTCATCCAGGTAAACAGATTCAATTCCAATCATTGAAAGGGTCAAAGATACAAAATGATTCGAATCATTCAGATGTTCTGCAAGTCCATCTGCCATAGCTTCAAAACATTCTAAAACTGTTTCTTTATTAAAATAGTTTTTACGAATACCGTTAATCATACGCTCATAGCAATAATCTAAAACTTGTTTTAATAAATCTATTTTACCTTTAGGAAAATAATAATAAAAACTCCCTTTAGGTACATTGCATTGATCTAGTAACTCTTTAAGACCCACTCCGTAATAACCTCTTTTAGTAAATAATATTGCTGCTGTTTGTATAATTTCTTCTTTTTTTGTCATATACAAATGATACTCGTTTTATCCTTTATTTAAAACATGATTATTATATTTACAACATTTAGTTACATAAAACTCAAGATAATATTGCATACCTTGAGTTTTCTAATTTATAAATAATTGTTAACTATTTGCTTGCGCTTAAACCAGCATTGTGACCACTTGTAATAGCCCATGAGAATAGTGAACCTGGATAATAAATATCACCCTCTAAGCCACCAACAACTTCACCAGCCGCATATAATCCTTGAATAGGCTCTTGATTTTTATTCAATACATTCATATCAGAATTAATATGTAAGCCACCTAATGTTGCATAATATCTGTTATACATTTGAATAGCATAATATGGACCTTCATCACTTAATGCAAACTTACTTGTTCTACCAAATTCATCTTCTTTGCCAACATTAGCATTAAATGCATTTGTAGTATCTTGTAATGTAGCTGCATCAATATCAAGTTTATTTGCTAAATCTTCTAATGTATCTGCTTTTACAAATACAGGATTACTTGATCCATCATTTTGAAGCCACTCATTTACATCTTCTTCACTGTAAATCTTTGAACCTTCCATACCTTTGTTAAATGCTGCAAAGCTGCTAGCATCACAAATTAGATATTGTCTTTCATTTTCGGCTTGAGCATTTTTTAAATCATATGAACTGCCTTGTTCATTTGCAAATCTCTTTGCATCTTGATTAACAAGGAATGCACCACTTGTATTATATGCACTGCCTACACCAGGGTTTGTATATTGTCCAAGTCCACTTGGCATAATAATTGAGTTAGGCTGAACATTTACTAAATCCATGTTAATAGTATCCGCATCAACTGCTTCAGCCATTTTAAGACCGTCACCATCAGCTCCAGAGTGACCTGCATACACAAATGATTTATAAGAATCAAGTACAAGTTCATCGTTATGCCCAAATCCACCACATGCTAAAATTACACTGTTTGCGTGAATTGTATAATTCTTATCCTCACCAGCAGCTTTAACACCTGTAACTTTACCATCTTCTACAATTAATTCTGTTGCTTTTGTATTTGTGTATATTTTACCTGAAGCATCTGTTAGTCTTTTACTTAATGTAGTAATTACTGCACTTCCTCTACCAACAGCACTGAATGTTCTTGTTGGTTTATCAGATTTAGCATATTCAACATTTCCACCATCTTCACTTGATACCCAATCTACAGCTGCTCCAACAGTATTAACGAAAATATCTAATGTTCCTTCGTCATTTTTATTATGACCATTTTTCAACATATCTTCTTTTAAACTTTCAGGTGAATCTTCAAAGCCTGAATCTTTTTCCATCTGACTTCCTGTAGCTACTGTTCCAGCACCTGCCATAGCACTGGCACCACCTACAAAACCAGTCTTTTCTAGTAATGTAACAGTTTTTCCATTTTGCACGGCTGTTAAAGCTGCGCTAAGACCAGCAGCACCACCGCCAACTACAACAACGTCAACTGTTTCTTCAACTTCTTCTTTTTCAGTTGCAACAGATGCTTCTTTATCTTTAAATGTTTCTAAATCTGCACCTGCTTCTGTTAATGCATTTTGTAGAGCTTCTCTAAATCCATTACTTGTCAAAGTAGCTCCAGATTGAATATCTGGAACACAAGTCTGGTTGTTGACAGAATCTTCAATCAATTTTGGTAATGCTTGTTTTCCGATAGATTCTGTTTCATCATCTTCTAAAACTTCAATTGATTTAATACTGGTACTATCTACTGTAACACTTAATTTAATGTCACCGTGAAATCCTGTACCAACCCCTTCATAAGTTCCTTCTTTCATTCCTGTTGCTGTTGTTGAAGATAGTGTTGTATCAGTAGAAGAACAACCCATAATCAATAGCAAAGGAAGAATTACTGCTAATAATTTTTTCATCTTTCCTCCATCAGTCGTTTGTAGACGACTGTCTATAACATTGTAGACGGTCGTCTACTCATTGTCAACTATTTCACATTTAATTAGCTTTTGTATCTCGCTTCTTCCATCAGATTGTCAAAAAAAGTTCTTCACATCATAATGAAGAACTTTTTTTGTTAGTAATTATATTCTTTTCTTTCAATCAGAATAAATGTTAAGGAAACAATTAATGCCCCTGCTTCTGCAAATACATTTGATAACCAGATACCATCAGTCTGTAATAGTAATGGAAGAACTAAAATTGCTATCATTTGGAATACCAAGGTTCTAGTAAAAGAAATAATCGCTGATATTACACCATTATTCAAAGCGGTAAAAAAGGATGATGCAAATATATTTAAACCAGTAAACAAGAATGAAAATGAGAACAGTTTAAATGCATAAGTTGTTAAATTAAATAAAACTTGATCATAACCTACAAAGATATGTCCTAATACTGGAGCAAGCACTATAGCTGAGATTGTTAAGATAATCCCTAAAGAAATCATGATTGTTATACTTTTATGAAACATATTTTTTAATTCATGTTCATTTTCAGCTCCATAGTGATAGCTGATAACAGGAGCGCTGCCGATTGCATAACCAATATAAATTGCAATGAAAATAAATTGTACATACATAAGTACACCATATGCTGCTACACCATCTTCTCCAATATATTTCATCAGTTGGAAATTATATATAGAACTGATAATTGAGCTGGAAATATTAGTCATAAGTTCTGATGAACCATTGCCTGCTGCTTTTAAAATAGGTTTCATTTCTATTTTTGCAGGTACAAGTCTTAATGTTGAATCGTTTTCTTTCATGAAATAAAGTAGTGGTAATCCTCCACCAATACACTGACTGATTCCTGAAGCAACCGCAGCACCAGCTACTCCCCATCTAAATGTGCCTACAAATACAGCATCTAATATCATATTGGCTACGCCAGAAATAACCGTAATTTTAAAACCCATTTTTGGTTTTTCAGCCGCAATCATAAAACTCTGGAATATGTTTTGTAACATGTATGCTGTATTAAAGGCAATGATAATTTGTCCGTAAATAATGCAATCTTCCAGCATTTCACTCGTTGCCCCTAAAAATAAAGCAACTTGTTTCATAAAAATAACACCAAAGATAGAAATGATAATACCACCAATAACAACTGCTTTAATTAACATAGTAAAGCACTCATTCGCTCTTTGTTTTTTACCTTGACCAAGCAGTTTAGAAACTAAAGCTGTTCCCCCAGTTCCTAGCATAAAACCAAGTCCTGCAGTAATCATAATAAATGGCATAACTAAGTTAATTGCCGCAAAAGCCGTTTTACCCGCAAAATTAGAAATAAAAAAACCATCCACAACACCATAAATTGATGTGAATACCATCATTCCAATAGAAGGTAAAACAAAATAAAATAATTTTTTATATGTAAAATGATTACTTAATTGAATTGTCATTCTTCTACCCCCTTGACTTGTTTCAGTTCTAATTTTAATTTCTTTGTTAACTCATCCATAAATTCTAAATATATATTTATTTTTTCTTCATCGTAATT
>CAJJTI010000018.1 GCA_905194705.1 uncultured Solobacterium sp.
AATATCGCTATCAACCGCGTTTATAGGTTGAAAAAGAAAGGAGATGTATATTGTTAATGACTTGTTTTATGAGTCAATTTCAATATACCAGGTTTAATATGAAAAAAGCACTTATTACAGGTATTACAGGTCAAGATGGATCTTATTTAGCTGAATTTTTATTAGAAAAAGGATATGAAGTACATGGTATTGTACGTCGTGCTTCTATCTCAAATACAGCACGTATTGATCATTTAATCAAAGAAAAGAAAATACATTTACATGATGGAGATCTAACTGACTCTTCAGGTTTAATTCGTCTTATTGGTGAAATTAAACCTGATGAAATTTATAATTTAGCAGCTCAAAGCCATGTACAGGTATCATTTGACGCTCCAGAATATTCAGGCGACGTTGATGCTTTAGGTGTATTAAGAGTACTAGAAGCAGTTAGAGTATGTGGTTTAGCAAAAACTTGTAGAGTATATCAAGCATCTACTTCTGAATTATATGGAAAAGTAGAAGAAGTACCACAAAAAGAAACTACACCATTCCATCCTTACAGCCCATATGCTGTAGCTAAACTCTATGGCTTCTGGATTGTCAAAGAATATCGTGAAGCTTATGGTATGTTTGCAGTAAATGGTATCTTATTCAATCACGAAAGTGAAAGAAGAGGAGAAAACTTCGTTACTCGTAAAATCACTCTTGCGGCCGGTAGAATTGCAGAAGGTTTACAAGACCACTTAGAACTAGGCAATATGAATAGTCTAAGAGACTGGGGTTATGCAAAAGACTATGTTGAATGTATGTGGTTAATTCTTCAACAAGATCAACCAGATGATTTCGTTATCGCTACTGGTGTACAACATACTGTTAGAGACTTTACAGAAAAAGCGTTCAAAGCTAATGGCATTGATATTAAATGGGTTGGCGAAGATTTAGAAGAAAAAGGATATGATGCAAAAACAGGCAAGATGTTAGTTTGTGTAAATCCTGAATGGTTCAGACCAACTGACGTTGATAATTTATGGGGTGATCCAACAAAGGCAAAAACAGTACTTGGTTGGAATCCACAAAAAACAAGCTATGAAGAACTTGTAGAAATCATGGCAAAACATGATAGAGAATTAGCGAAGAAAGAAAAGGCAATGACTTTATGATGGAAAAAGATGCGAAAATTTATGTCGCAGGACATAGAGGAATGGTTGGTAGTGCCATTGTAAGAGAACTACAGAAACAAGGCTATACAAATATTATTACGCGTACGCATGCAGAACTTGATTTATGCAGACAAATAGATGTAGAGAAGTTTTTTGCTGAAGAAAAACCAGAATATGTCTTTTTAGCTGCTGCTAAAGTTGGTGGTATTGTTGCGAATGAAGAGGCTCTAGCTGATTTCATGTATCAAAATATGATCCTTGAAATGAATGTGATTCATTCCGCATGGGAAAACGATTGTAAGAAACTGGAATTTTTAGGATCTTCCTGCATTTATCCAAGACTTGCTCCACAACCAATGAAAGAAGATTGCTTATTAACTTCTGCTTTAGAAAAGACTAATGAAGCTTATGCTCTAGCAAAAATATCCGGTTTAAAATATTGTGAATTCTTAAACCGTCAATATGGTACAGACTATATCAGTGTCATGCCTACAAACTTATATGGTCCTAATGATAACTATCACCCAACTCATAGTCACGTACTACCTGCTTTAATCCGTCGTTTCCACGAAGCTAAAGTAAACCATTTAGACAGTGTTACTTGCTGGGGTGATGGTACACCATTAAGAGAATTCTTATATGTTGATGACTTAGCTAATTTATGCGTTTTCTTGATGAATAACTACAGTGGTAATGAAACCGTAAATGCTGGCACTGGCAAAGAAGTAACAATTAAAGAATTAACTGAACTAGTAGCTAAAGTTGTTGGTTATACAGGTACTATTAAATGGGATACAACAAAACCAAATGGCACTCCAAGAAAATTATTAGATGTATCAAAAGCTAAGAATCTAGGCTGGAGCTATAAAACAGAACTAGAAGATGGTATTAAGCTTGCTTATGAAGACTTCTTAAATAATCCAATGAGGGCAGAAAGATGAATATCATACTATTATCAGGTGGGTCCGGTAAAAGACTATGGCCTCTTTCTAACGATGTAAGATCTAAACAATTCATTAAAATCTTCAAGAAAGAGGACGGCTTATATGAATCAATGGTACAGCGTGTTTATCGTCAGATTAAGACAGTAGATACAGATGCAAGTGTTGTTGTCGCAACTAGTAAAAGTCAAGTATCAAGCATTCACAATCAATTAGGTGATGATGTTGGTATATGTGTTGAACCATGCAGAAGAGATACATTTCCTGCTATTGCTTTAGCATGCTCTTATTTAAAAGATGTACAAAAAATAGATATCAATGAACCTGTTGTAGTATGTCCTGTTGATCCATATGTAGAAGATGATTATTTTAAAGCTCTTCAAGATTTATCAACTGAAGCAGTAAACTCTTCTTCTAATTTAGTATTAATGGGAATTGAACCAACATATCCTAGTGAGAAATATGGTTATATCATCCCAAGTGATAAAGAAAAAGTTAGTAAAGTTCTATCTTTCAAAGAAAAACCAACAAAAGAAGTAGCTGAAGAATATATCAAAAAAGGTGCCCTCTGGAATGGTGGCGTATTTGCTTTCAAATTAAAGTATGTACTGGAAAAAGCTCATGAACTAATTGATTTTACAGACTATGATGATTTATTCAGTAAATATGACTCTTTAACTAAGATTTCTTTTGACTATGCTGTTGTAGAACACGAAAAAGAAATTGAAGTAATCCGTTTTAAAGGTATGTGGAAAGACTTAGGCACATGGAATACTTTAACGGAAGCGATGGAAGAAAATATAGTTGGTAAAGGTGAACTAAATGACACATGTAAAAATGTTCATATCATCAATGAAATGGATACACCAATTCTTGCTATGGGATTACATGATGTAGTTATTTCTGCTTCTCCAGAAGGTATCTTAGTTTCTGATAAAGAACAAAGTTCTTACATCAAACCTTTTGTTGATAAATATGAGCAACAGGTCATGTTTGCCGAAAAATCCTGGGGTAGTTTTAATGTATTAAATATCGATGATAAATCTATGACAATTAAAGTTACTTTAAATGAAGGTCATCGCATGAACTATCACTCTCATGAACATAGAAATGAAGTGTGGGTTGTTACAAGCGGTACAGGCACAACAATTATTGATGGTATGAAACAAAATGTCAGTGCTGGTGATGTTATTACAATGACAAAAGGTGTTAGACACACAATCATTGCAAATACTGAATTAAAACTAATTGAAATCCAACTTGGAACAGATATTTCTGTACATGACAAACAGAAATTCGAACTAGAATATTAATATGAACAATAAGAATAATCCTCTCTTACTTAGACCATCTGGAAAAGATTATTTGTGGGGTGGAAAACGTTTAAATGATGAATTTGCAAAAGGTATTCCCATGTCCCCTCTTGCTGAAACATGGGAATGTTCTGTCCACCCTGATGGACCAAGTTATGTTGTTAATCAAGAATTTGAAAATAAAACACTTCGTGAAGTGTTAGAACAACATACTGAATTCTTAGGTACAAAACATACCAATGGTTTTCCACTTCTCATAAAATTCATAGATGCTAAAGAAGATTTATCTGTACAGGTTCATCCTGATGATGAATATGCTTTTAAATATGAAAATGGAGAACGTGGCAAAACTGAAATGTGGTATATTCTCGATGCCACAAAAGATGCTACTTTAATCTATGGTTTAAAAAGAGATATCACTAAAGAAGAATTACTAAAAGCAATTACAGATAATACATTAACGAAATACTTGCAGTATGTTCCAGTTAAAAAGGGAGATGTTTTCTTTATTGAACCAGGCACAATACATGCAATTAACGCTGGTGCTCTTATTGTCGAAATACAAGAAAGCTCCAACTTGACTTATCGTTTATATGACTATAACCGTATTGATAAAAATGGCAAAAAAAGAGACTTGCATATACAGAAAGCGCTAAATGTAGCTCGTCTAACGAAAGCGATAGAACCTTCTCAACCAATGCGCGTGTTAAAATATGAACAGGGTAAGGCTTCAGAGTTATTATGCCGTTCTAAATACTTTGAGGTATATCGCATGATTATAAATACTGAAAGAAGACAAACAGTCACTTATTCTACTGATGACTTGTCTTTTAAAGTATTATTATGTGTACAAGGTTGTGGAACAATCAGCTATGGTAATGAATCTATGCCTTTTTATAAAGGAGACTGCATTTTTGTACCAGCGAACTCTAAACTTTTGACAATACATGGACAAGCGCAGTTTCTAGATGTTCATGCTTAAAAAGCCTTAGAAAGATATTAAATGAATAAAAAATGGATTGTAGAAAATAGCGAATCATTATTAGATACGCATTGGGTAAAAGTAAGAAAAGATACTGTTAATTTACCAAACGGTACGCATATTGATGATTTTTATGCCATAACGATAAATGATGCTTCTGCGATAGTTGCTTTAGATGAAGATCAAAATATTATCCTTAAAAAAGAATATCGCTATTGTTATGAAAAAGAATTATTAGAAATACCTGCTGGTACTTTTGAAGAAAATGAAACAGACAGTTTAGCTGTTGCTAAAAGAGAACTCTTAGAAGAAACTGGATACTCGTCAAATGATTGGACTTATATTGGTGACACAATAGAAAGTTCTTCAAAGTTAACAAATCATATGCATATCTATTTTGCAAATAACTGTAAGAAAGTATCTCTTCCACATTTAGATGAAACAGAAATATTAGATGTCATTAAAATGCCATTAGAAGAAGCTGTCGAAAAAGTCATGAACAATGAAATTTGTTGTAACAGTTCTTCTTTTGGAATTTTGTGGGTTGATAGAAAACTCAGAAAGGACTAATGCCATGAATGATATACAGAAAGAATATAAACGCTGGTTATTAAATGCCACCAAAGATGAAGATTTAACTAGTGAACTAAAACAAATGAGCAATATGCAGAAAGAAGATGCTTTCTACCGCAATTTATCTTTTGGTACTGGTGGCTTAAGAGGTGTTATTGGTGCTGGTACGAATCGTATCAACATTTATACAATTGCCAAAGCTTCACTTGGTCTAGCTAACTATCTAAACAAGCATTATGAAAATCCATCTGTTGTGATTGGTTATGACAGCCGTATTAAAAGTGATTTATTTGCTCATACTGCAGCAGGTATATTCGCAAGTTCTGGAATACATGTTTATATCTATTCCTGTCTATTACCTGTTCCTTGTGTTTCTTACGGCGTACGTCATTTAAAGACTTCTGCTGGTGTAATGATTACAGCTTCCCATAATCCTAGTATTTATAATGGTTATAAAGTATATGGTGATGATGGTTGTCAGATTACAACTAACGCTGCTGATGAAATCCTTGCCGAAATTGAAAGCTTAGATGTCTTTAGTGATGTTAGATTAGGTCACTTTGATACTTTAGTAAATGAGGGAAAAATCACTTATATTGAAGATTCTGTTTTAGATTCTTTTATTGCAGAAGTAAAGAAACAATCTGTCTTATATGATGAAGAAGTAAACAAGAATGTTTCTATTGTATATAGTCCCCTTAATGGTGCTGGTTTAAAACCAGTAACTCGTACTTTAAAAGAAATGGGCTATACAAATATTTTTGTTGTGCCTGAACAAGAAAATCCAGATGGTAACTTTCCAACTTGTCCATATCCTAATCCAGAAATAAAAGAAGCGATGGCTTTAGGGATGAAATATGCAAAAGAAAAGAATGCAGACTTACTTATCGCTACTGACCCTGATTGTGATAGAGTTGGTATCGCCGTTAAAAATCATGCAGATGAATATGTTCTTTTATCAGGTAATGAAACAGGCTTATTACTATTTGATTATATTTGTAGCCAAAGAGAAAAACATCATACAATGCCTCAAAATCCAGTTCTTGTTAAAACTATAGTTACGACTGATTTAGCTGAAAAAATTGCTGAACACTATAACGTTTCTGTTATCAATGTCTTAACTGGGTTTAAATTTATTGGTGAACAAATTGGCTTATTAGAAGATAAGAACGAAGAAAATCGTTATATCTTTGGTTTTGAAGAAAGCTATGGATATTTAACTGGAACTTATGTAAGAGATAAAGATGGTGTAGATGGTGCATATATGATATGTGAAATGTTCAGTTATTATGCAACTAGAGGTATTAGTCTCCTTGATAAGTTAAATGAACTATATTCTACTTACTGTTATGCATTAAATACATTACATAGTTTTGAATTTGATGGCAGTGCGGGTGTTACATATATGCAAAATATCATGAAATCAGCTCGTCAAGATATCCATCAAATTGGAAGTAAAAAAGTACTGCAGGTATTAGATTATGAAAAGGGCATTAATAATTTACCTAAATCTGATGTCATTAAATTTATATTAGAAGATAACTGTTCTGTTGTTTTAAGACCTTCTGGAACAGAACCAAAGCTTAAATTATATTTAAGTGTTTGCTCTAACGATAAAAGTGGGGCTACAATAGTTGAAAAAGAACTTTTGCAAAGTCTTATTCAAATAGGTGGTATTAAATGAAAAGAAAGATAAAAATCAATTTCAGCGATTTTCACAAGGGATTCAATCCTGAAAATAGTGAATATATGAATGTATTAAGAGAAAAGTATGATGTAGAAATATCTGATCATCCTGATTATCTAATCTATTCTGTATTTGGTACAGAATATTTAAAATACGATTGTGTTCGCATATTTTATACAGGTGAATGTGTAGTTCCTAATTTTAATGAATGTGATTACGCAATTGGTTTTGATCGAATCTCTTTTGGCGACAGATATATTAGAGTACCTATTTATCTATTACATAGTTTTAAACAAGATTATTTAAATATATTAGATAGAAAAGAATTCACGAAAGAAGACTTAGATAAAAAAGAGGGTTTCTGCAGCTTTGTATATTCAAACTGTTTCGCCCAGGATATTCGTACAACAATATTCAATAAGTTATCTGAATATAAACAAGTATCCTCTGGTGGTAGATACTTAAATAATATCGGTGGAGCTGTAAAAGATAAAACAGAATTCCAAAGCAAACACAAATTCTCTATTGCTTTTGAAAATTCATCATATAGAGGATATACAACAGAAAAAATCGTACAATCTTTTTCCGCTTATACTATTCCTATTTATTATGGTGACCCTGATGTTGTACTAGATTTTAATGAGAAAGCTTTTATTAACTGTCATGATTATAAAAATCTCGATGAAGTTGTAGAAAAAGTAAAAGAAATTGATCAAAATGATGATTTATATTTATCAATGATTAATGAAAACCCAATCAAAGATAAAAAAGATTTAGATGCTTTTAAAAATTTCTTATATTACATCGTTGATCAGGATTATTCTTCTGCATTTAGAAGACCTCATTCTATGTATACAGAATCTTATGACAAAATGTTAAAACGTCATCAATTTTTCGAGAAATATATTTATACAAATTATAAATATGCAAAGAATCAAATTACTCGTTTAAAAACAGGTACATTATTAACCTCAAAAAGAACGAAATAAATACATAAAAAGTGGCAAATGCCACTTTTTAAATACTAAAATTTCAAATAAATTAACCTAATGGTAATACTTCAACAACATGACAAATAATTGAGCCTTCACGGATTGCATTGTCATTTGCTTTATTTAATTCATCAATAATTGTGTTATCTTCAACGATTTCAAATTTAATACGCGCACCAACATTACGTTCCATCTTGTCTTCAGCAGATGGGTTGTATTGGTATAAAGATAATACACCAACTTTGTTAGCTTCTAGATTTAACTTAGTTTGGTTATCAGCTAGACCAAATACAAAGTATCTTTCACCATTTAGTTCCATTGGCATACCTGGCATAAATACAGCTAGGTTAGGTGTTCCATCAGGATTAACAGTAGCGATTGTTGGAGCTGCTTGGTAAGTAGCCATAACGTTCCATAATGCATCATCTGTTAATGCACTGTCTTTGTAGTAATACTTGTCTTTTGAAGCACTTGTAAATGTGTCAACATCAGCTACAACAGGAGCAGTACTTGCTTCAGGTGTAGCTGTTGCTTGAACAGATGCATTACTTGTGCAACCTACAAGTAACATACTTAAAAATAATAAATTTAATTTTTTCATTTTCCTTTTTCTTTCTATTATTTTGAAAGCCCTTTCCGGTGTATTATACACTATATGTTGATATTTCGTACACAAATATTGTTGATTATTTGTTTTTTATTCTTTGAATGACTTTACGTATTTTACAAATATTTCTTCTTCCTTTGAGAGAATATGATCTTTTTTCCATGATAAGCAAATATTCCATGTCATTTCTTTATCACTAAAAGGAATATATTTTATATCTTTAAAATTTGGACCTAGTTCTTGACCATACAAACCAATTACAGCCTGATTATTTTTAAATATATTATTGTATGTATCATAAAGGAAACCAGATGTTGGAATTAAATTGACAGAAACATTATTATCTCTAGATTTTCTTTTTAATAATTCATATGTTTTAAATCCTTCACCTGCACAATATAAATCCAGATTTTCCAAATCACTAATTTCTATCTTATCTTTTGTCGCTAAAGGGTGACTGCTATTTACCATGATACATAATTGAATATGTTTAATTATTTCTACTTCATATTTATCTAATGGTGAAGGATTATTAACAGTAAATGCAAAATCAACATTATCTTTAGACAATAAATCTTCTGCTACTAAATCAAATACAGCAGAATGCTCGATATGAATATTAGGATACATGAGAATAAAATCTCGAAATAAAGTAAAAGATAAAGTATCCGCAGTTTGAATTGAAACAGCTACTTTGATTGGATACGAATCATTTTTTGATATTCTTTCTATTTTTTGCATACCACTTTGGTAAGCCTGAACTATATTTCTACAAATTGGTTCTATTTCTATAGCTTTAGTTGTAGGTACAATACCGTTTGATTTTTTAGTGAATAACTCTACATTTAGTTCTAACTCCATATTATGAATGCTTTTTGAAAGTGCTTGTTGTGTAATAAAGAGTTTACCTGCCGCAAGCGAATAATTTTGATCATCAAATAACTGTAAAAAGTAAACTAAGTTTCTTATTTCCATGTTTATATTTTAGCAAATTTGAAACTAAAAGTTGTAATGATGTAACTATTACTTGTTTGTTATTTCACAAGTTAATATTTACCATTACTTATAGGAGGATACGAAAGTTATATGAAACGGTTATTAGTAGCTATTCTTGCATTCTCACTTTGTGCATGTAATAGCAGTACTGGTGGTTCTAGTGCCACTAGTACAAGTGATTCTTCAACTGAAACAAGTGCAAAATATACACCTGGTACATATGTTGGAAAAGCACAAGGAATCAGAAGTGAAGTAGAAGTAAGTGTTACTTTTGATGAAAATTCAATTACAAACATTGAGGTAACAAGTCATGGGGAAACTAAAAATATTGCTGATGCAGCTATTGAAAAAGTGCCTGCAGAAATCCTAGAAGCACAAAGTTTAGATGTAGATGTTGTGACTTCTGTTACTTTTACAAGCCGTGCAATTATCAATGCTGTTGAAGAAGCAGCCAAACAAGCAACTGATGATATTTCTTCTTTAACTGCTAAAAGAACAGTTGAAAAAGAAAATGATGAAACAATTGATACTGATGTAGTTGTTGTTGGTATGGGTCTTGCTGGAGCAACTGCTGCTGTTAGTGCAGTAAATGAAGGCGTAAAAGTTGTTGCGATTGAAAAAGCTGGTGCAGCTGGTGGTTCTTCTAAATATTCTGGTGGTTTTATTACAGCCGTTGGCACAAAACAAGCTCAAGAAGAAGGTGTCACTATTACAGCAGATGATTATTTTGCAAGTTATAATGCACAAGAAGATTTATCTGAAAAGAAAGATGAAACAGATCGTGATGCTATGAAAGCTATGATTGAACGTTCAGCATCTGATATTGAATTCTTAGATAACCATAATGATCCTATTACTGGTCCAGATGGATTTGGAAGTGATTTTAAAGTATGGCATTATCCGGCAGATAGAACCAGCGCATTTGATGGTGAAGCAGCTGGTGCAAACCATATTGTTCAACTAATGGAATGGTTAAATAAACAAGATAATTTCTCTATTTATTACAATACTCCTGCAACCAAAATCTTAACTGATGAAAACGGTAAAGTCAGTGGTGTTGAATGTACAAGAAACGATGGTTCAACATTAACAGTTAATGCAAAATCTGTAGTTCTTGCAACTGGTGGTTACGCCGCAAGCAAAGAAATGATGGAAAGATTCTGCCCTGACTTCCCACAAGAGTGGGTATTACCTTATACTACATCTTCTATGTATAACACAGGTGATGGTATTACTATGGCTGAAGCTTTAAATGCTGATATATATGAAGATGGTTGGTGGATGGATTTAGCAATTGGTGTTGATGTTGGTGGTTATTCAACTTATTTCCCTGATACATTAAATGGCTTAATTAACTATGCAAACTACTTTGTTACAGATGGTACAGGTAAGAGAATTCTAAATGTTAATTCTCTATATGGTCCTCGTTCTATTGTCTTTTCAAAAGCTATGGAAGAAACAGGAAAAATCTATTCTATCTTTACTAAAGAAGGATTTGAAAATGGTATCCAATTTATTGAAGATAATAATAGAGTAGATAACAAAAATGTTTATAAAGCTGATACTCTTGAAGAATTAGCTGAAATGACAGGAATGGATGCAAACACATTTGTTGAACAAGTTAATCGTTATAACGAAATGTGTGAAAAAGGCGTAGATGAAGATCTAGGTCAAACAACATTAATCCCAATTGGAGAAGGACCATATTATGCAGTTGATATTAAAACAATTACTATGGGAACAATTGGCGGTCTAAAAACAGATGATGATAAACATGTTCTAGATAAAGAAGGAAATGCAATCGATGGTTTATACGCTGCCGGTGAATTAATCAATGGTAAATACTTCAATCAAGTATATACATCTGGTTGTGCTCAACTTCTATCTCTTGATTCTGGTATCATTGCTGGTAGAAATGCCGCAACTAGTGCAAAATAGTTAAAATTCAATCAAAAACCCTGTAAATCGAACAATCGACTATATTCATCCGATTACAGGGTTTTTTAATACTATTTATGAATCATAAAATATTTTATTTATATAAAGATAAAGTTCCACTGACATTTACAATCTTAAAAGTTAGCACTTGTGCATACACGTAATAGTCTTCACTGATTAAAGATGGATAGTTTCCTTGGAACTATTTAAATAAATTAAGTATAGCTTGCGAGGGGTAGAACAGGGTTCGTGAAGGTAGAATTCTGTTTTCCGTTTCTCATTTAATCTTATTTAATTAGAAATACAAATATATCTTTATGCGTAGTTGGCATTTCGATTAATAGTATTTATTACTTCTCTGATACCACTCCATAAATTTATATTGTCACCAAATAAATCTGCCACTGTACCTTTATCAGTAAATGGCGATTCTTGTAATACAGACATATCTTTCATTACACCATTACGTACTACGTATTCTATAATTTGATTTACAAAGTAAATTTGATTTCTATTTAAAATTGTTTCATCTAGATATTTTGAAAAAGCTTCTTTTGCTGCATTCATATCTAAACCTACAATTTCTCTTACAAATTCACCTAGCGGTTTATCTCCAAATTCAGAATAATAATCTTGTTTTGTGCCTATTTGATTCCAAATTATTTCTTCTAAATCTTTTATATCCTCTTTACTAAGTGGTTGATTTTCTTTTAATTTAGAAATAGCTTTAGTATCTGCAGCATGTTGCTTAATATAATACTCAATTTTTTCTTTATAATTTTGAAGATTTGTTTGATCTAGATTTGATTCATTCCACTCTACAGATAAAATATCGTCTTCAAAATGAGTATCATATGACTTTTTTCCTCTAGGAATATATTTTATCAAGTCACGTAAACTTTTTCTAATATACTCAAAATCGTTAATATCTGCATCATATAAATATTCTGTATGTAAAATTTTATCAATCAGTTCTGCTTGTACTTGTATTGCAGGTATATTCGCAACACTAGAAATAGCTATTGTCTTTTTTATTAAATCTGCTTTTCCTTTAGGGTAATTTTTACCTTCTAAATAAGCTAGTTCTATACCATACATTAGTGCATCAAAACGAACTGCATTTATTTCATCTTCATCTGGTTTAATTAATGAAACAAGCTCATTTTTTACATCTAAGCAATCTTCATAAGTTAACACATTGTATTCATCTGGATTGGAATATTTATCCACATATTTAATATGTTGCTTCACATCAAAACGAGCTCTATCTAATTCTTGTACTTTTGAAACAAGCTCCTTAATTAAAGTAGTTCTCCATTGTTTCAAACTATCTGTTTGATAATTAATATCTTGTAACTTAAAAACCATTTGGAACTTTAAATTAAATATAGCACCTTGAACAGCAATCATATTAGAAGATACTTTTTCTTTATTCATTCTGAAAAATTCAAAATTACCACAGAAATCGAAGATATAAAATTTACTCTTATCTTCTCCATCTATAAGGCCTGGACAAAGTCTCGTTCCTCTGCCTATCATTTGCCAGAACTTAGCTTTACTCATTACTTTTTTAAAGAAAACTAAATTCACTACTTCTGGAACATCAATACCTGTATCTAACATATCCACTGAAATTGCAATCTGTGGAAGCTTATTTCCCTCAGAAAATTCATCAATAGCAGATTGTGCATAGTTAGTATAATTATCTATAACTTTCGCATATCCATTTAATTCTGGATATGTTTTATTAAATACTTCAAATATTCTTTCTGCATGTAAATGATTTTTTGCAAATATGATTGTCTTTCCTATCATAGAACCATAATTAATCTTAATTCCATGCTCAAACAAAGTTCTAAATACTTTTTTTATTGTATCTTCATTAAACACCCATGAATTTAATGCAGAAGATTCAATTTTTGCGGGAATGTTGCCATTTTCATCAGAAAATGTATCTTCATATTCTTGCTTTTCTTCTTCTGATAATTGATCGTATGTAATACCATCTGTGATAAATTTCAGTTCTGTTTCTACAGACAAAAAATCAACTAAATATCCATCTTTTACAGCCTGAGACAATTCATATCCATATGTTGGCACACCATTTTCAAGTTCAAACATTTCATATGTATTCTTATCAATTTCATCTTTTGGTGTTGCAGTCAAGCCAACAATTGGCGAATCAAAATATGTAAAAATATCTTTGTATTTGTTATAAATAGATCTATGTGCTTCATCACAAATAATTAGATCAAAATGACCACATGTAAAAAGCTTTTTATCATCTTCTTTAACTGTATCAATACATCACATCATTGTTTGGTAAGTAGAAAATACAGCATGAGCATTATAGTTTTCTTTATCTTCGACAAGATTTGTTGCTGATAATTCCGGTAACATATTGACAAAACTTCTTTTAGCTTGTGTAACCAAAGAATTTCTATCCGCTAAAAATAGGACATTTTTAATCCAACCTTCTTGTAAAAGTACATCTACTAGTCCAATTACCGTTCTTGTTTTTCCTGAACCTGTAGCCATTACCAAAAGTGATTTTCTTCTATTTTTTTGATCAAAATCTTCGCATACTGCTTTAATCGCCTCTTCTTGGTAGTATCTTCCAGCAATATTTTTATTTACAGAAATAAATCTCAAATGACCACGAGTATTGATTAAATTAAAATACTTTTCTAAATCTCTCTTAGAGTAAATAGATGATACTTTTCTTTCTGGATATTGATTATCAATAATTCTTGTTTCAAATCCATTCGTCAAGAAAATAACTGGTCTTCTCTGATATTCTTTTTCTAATATATCAGCATATAATTTTGCTTGTTGTCTTCCTTTAGCCACATCAACGCATGTTTTCTTTGCTTCAACAACAGCTAAAGGTTTATGCATATCATCATATAGAACATAATCAGCAAATCCAACCTCTGATTTATTAGGCATTCCTTCTAGTTGAACTTCATTTATCCAATCTCTATTCTCAACCCATCCAGCGTCTCTCAATAATTCATCAATATATGCTTTTCTTGTTTGATACTCAGTGAGTTCCATTGGTTTAGAAACATATGGTTGTTTTTCAGTTCTACGCTTACTTAATTCTTCTTTTAACGCCTTATTTTCTTCAATGAGTTGTTTTAAATCGATATCCGAAATTTGAACATCTATTTTTTCTTTAGTTTCTTGTTCTAATAAACTTGCATCATATTTTCTTTCTTCATAATCATATGAATATGTATAATACAAAAAGTCTACAAAACAAAATAAATTATATAAGCATAGCTTCGCTTCATTCTTTGATTTGGGTTTTTCATTATGTGCTGCTAAATTACCTTCTTTTCGAATAAATTCTAACCGATTCCAAATATCATCAGTTAAAATAGCTCTAAAAGTGTCGTCATACATTAAAGTTCCTAAAGAATCTTTATATGGTATATGTAATTCCATATCAATGGAATACATCCATTTAATTGCCATCTCCATCGCTCTACGACAATTCAAAATACATGTATTTGTATCCATTTGATATGATTTTTCAGCAACAATAGCAATATCTATAAAGCTTTCGAAATCTTTTTCTTTTTTATAATAATCAAAATTAGTCATAAAGCATCACACTTTCTATATATCTATTCTACTATACTATTCAGTATGAATATTACCTCTAAACAGCAGTATTACGCTTTTTCTCAGCATCTTTTCTCGAATTATAATAAATTGACATATTTGAATATCTAAAATGTGCATAATCACCATGACGGACAATTTCACCATTATCATCAATATAGTCAATATCTAATCCACCATTTACAGCTATTATCGTTCTATATCCATTTAATGTCCTCTTTTTTCGACCAACCATTCTTTTATGTGGCCAAATTGGCCATAATACTGGTTTTTTATCCGGTCTAGGACAATGACGTTGATAAAAGCTTTGATAAGACAAATGTTCAATTACATACCCATCTTCATATCTAACATCGATATCTTTATGATTTCTATAAGCAATAAGTTCAACAACCATTTCATTAGAACACACTGTTTTTTCACCTACTTTATAATCGTTAATGCAACTATTATATTTTTTCTCTTTTAATTGTTCTTTGTTCTTTTCCATAATTTACTTATGCAACATACTTTCTGTGTGACTCTTTAACATTATTTTGATTGACCATCGCATAATGCATCGTTGTATCTATTTGCGAATGTCCTAATAAACTTTGCACTTGTTCAATTGGCATTCCTTTATCAATTGCTTTTGTCGCAACTGTTCTTCTAAATTTATGTGGATGTACCTTTTGAATACCTAATCTTCTACCTAATTGTCTTAAACGTATCTCCACACCACTTATTTTTAATCTATCATAAGGTGCATCAAGAGATACAAATAAAGCTGGATTGCCATCAGTTCTAGAATTTAGATAATTCTTTAAATGAATCTTTGTTCTCGCATCAAAATAGACTGGTCTTTCCTTATTTCCTTTACCAAATACTACACATTCTCTATTTTCAAAATCTATATCATTGATATTTAATTTAACTAATTCACCCACTCGCATTCCTGTTGAAGCCAATATATCAATAATTGCTAAATCTCGTAAGTTATTACAATTATCTCTAAGTAATTCTAATGTTTCATCAGAATATGTTTCTTTAATTACTTTATCTGTTTTAATTTTATGAATTCGTTTCATCGGACTTTTCAGAATATAATTTTCTTCTTCAAGCCACGAAAAGAAACTGCTTAAATTTCTTCTTATATTATCTACACTAGCTTTAGAACAATTATTAATCTTTTGATAATCTGTTAAATAAGTTCTTAGATCATCTGTAGTCATGTGCGTTATTTCTTTATCTAGCTTAGAATTCATTTTCAATAAAGTAGATTCATAATATTTAGTAGTTCTTTTACTACATCCTTCTATTTCCTTAGCCGAAATAAATTTATCTATTAATTCTATATTTGAATATTGTGAAATTCCTGATGTTTGCTTTAAGTTAACAATATCTACATTACCTAAGCATCTAACTAAAGTAGCATGTAGCACTTCCATTTGTGCATTATCTAAATAATTTAGTAAAGACTGTTCAATCTCTGTAATAATTTCATTTTTCATGTTAATAACCTCCGTTACCAACATCACTACATCCATTCTTTTTTATTTAGTTGTACTTAACAAATATATTATTAATTTTCTCCAAAATATTCTTGCATCAAACTATCAAATAACAGTTGTGTTTTTTTTAATGATTGCTGAACTGCTAATTTTGATTTATCGACTTGTTGGACAAAGCCTGCAAACTGCTGTTGAAGTTCAAGAGGCGGTACAATAATAAGTACTGATCTTGCATCATCTTTGGTTATCGTTTTTGTAACTGCACCTCTAACATATTGTTGAATTTCTCTTTGTCCATAATCAGATGTTAGTAGATAATACATAAATATGTTGTTAATTCTCTCATCATACCTAAACATAAAAGCATTTCTGCCTAAGGATGCAGGCATCGTAAGTTTGGGCATTATGTAAATTTTTCCTGCACTGCCAATCTTATTCATAATGATTTCGCCCCCAAAAATCTTTGACTTTGAAAGCAATTCATAAGCCTTTTTATCTATATACTTTATTGAAGACATGTCACCCGATTCCAAATCAGTAGTACGCACCATCCAAGCGTAATTAGGCTCATCATACATCGTCACACCACTATCCAATGCCTTGTAACTACCATTAGAACTGAAGTCGGTTAATAAAGATAAGTATTCACCCATCGATGCTTTTGTAAATCCTTTTTCGTTAATTTGTGGATCTCCAAACATCTCGACAAATCGGGCTTTGATGAGGCTTTCTAATGTTTTAATCTCAGTTTGTTGATCATCTATAATATTTTCTACTTTTTTTAAGCATTCAACTATTTTTTTCTGCTTTTCAAAAGGTGCAAAATTAAATTCTTCATTTTTATAATCTTTGAAGTAAATATGAGGAATGGTAGCACCTGTGTAATATTTTTCTAAATGCATATACTTCACTACATAATAAAGATATTCTGGAAGAATGCCTTCTTTTGGAATTAAATATTGCATTGTACCTATTATTGATGATTTTCCTGGATGTAATGTTGTTCTTCCGATTCCTGCTCCATCTTTAATAACAGCTACATAAGGTTTTTCTATATGGTAAAAATCTACATTTCCTAAATAGCCTGTTGCCCCATAAATTGGGTAATCCCCATTTTTATTTATTATTTCTGATTGTTTTAGATTGGATGATTTTCTTTCGCAGACATCACATAATTTAACTTTCATTCGTTGTGTCCGTAAATCCGAATTTATCTTAGTGACAATTTAATCATAAATAGATTCAATTATATCATTTTTTAAAAAATGATATAATTGAATGGCAAAATGATATAATTAACAGGTATAATTATCTTAAGGTGGTGAATTTTATGAGACAATTTGAGTACAAAGAAAGAATGAAACGACTTTTAACACCAAATATTGTATCTTTATTGACAAAAATTCATGAATACAAAGGTGAACAAAATCTATTTATAGAATCAAATTCTGATAAATTGACAGAATTGCTTGAAATTGCCAAAATTCAAAGTACGGAAGCTTCAAACAAAATCGAAGGGATTTGTACGAGTGATGACAGATTGAAACAGCTAGTCATGGATAAAACAATGCCCAAAACTCGAAATGAAAAAGAGATTGCAGGTTATCGAGATGTTTTAACGACAATTCATGAAAATTATGAATATATTCCAATACGTTCAAATTATTTATTGCAATTACATGGTGATTTATATAAATTCACAGGTTTAAGTGTTGGTGGAAAATATAAATCAGTTGATAATGTTATTGCTGAAATAGATGTTAATGGGAATAAAAGCATACGTTTTCAACCGGTTGAAGCATGGCAAACTCCTGAAGCGATAAATAATATTTGTGAAGCATATAATGACGCTTTAAATGATGGCATTGATCCGTTGCTAATTATGCCAATGTTTATACTAGATTTTTTGTGTGTTCATCCATTTAATGACGGAAATGGAAGAATGAGTAGATTATTAACATTGTTATTGCTGTATAAATCTGGCTATATTGTTGGAAAGTATATTAGTATCGAAAAATTGATAGAAAGATCTAAAGATACATATTATGAAACATTGAAGGCAAGTTCTACAGGTTGGCATGAAGGGACAAATGATTATATTCCGTTTGTTGAATATTACTTAGGTGTAATAATAGCGTCATATAGAGAATTTTCTAGTCGGGTACAAACTTTAATAGAATCTGGTATGAGTAAGCCGGAAAAAGTAAGAGAAATTATCCGGAACCATGTTGGCAAAATTACTAAAGCGCAAATAATGCAGAAATGTCCGGATATAAGCTTAGTTACAGTTCAACGTACACTAGCAGAATTAGTAGAAAAGAATGAGGTAATAAAAATAAGTGGAGGAAGATATACTTCCTATATTTGGAATGAGGAGAAAAGATAATGGTTACAGGAGAATTAAAAAACAAAATTGATGGTTTATGGGATGTGTTTGCAACAGGTGGGTTAACTAATCCTTTGGAAGTAATTGAACAAATAACATATTTGATGTTTATTCATGATTTGGATGTTACAGATAATAAAAAAGCGAAAGATTGTGCAATGTTGGGACTACCATTTAAAAGTATATTTTCTGATCAAGTTCAAATAGGAGAAAGATCAATAGATGGCCAACAATTAAAATGGTCGGTATTCCGTGATTTACCAGCAAATAAAATGTATGAAATTGTTCAAGAATGGGTATTCCCGTTTATAAAAAATCTTCATTCAGATAAGAATAGTGCATACTCAAAATACATGGATGATGCAATATTTAAACTGCCTACACCATTAGTTTTATCTAGAGTAATTGACTCTTTAGATGATATTTATGCATTGATGGGACAATCAACAGAAACAGATATTCGTGGTGATGTTTATGAATACTTACTATCGAAGATTTCAACAGCAGGTAGAAATGGACAATTTAGAACCCCAAGACACATTATTAGTATGATGGTTGAATTAATGAATCCTCAGCCAAATGACATTATATGTGATCCTGCTTGTGGTACGGGTGGTTTTTTGGTTGGAGCTAGTGATTATTTACAGAAAAATTATCGTAATGATATTTTAATGAATAAAGAAAATAGAGAACATTATATGAATCATATGTTCCATGGTTTTGATATGGACAGAACAATGTTACGTATTGGTGCGATGAATATGATGACACATGGTGTTGAATCTCCATTTATTGAATATAGAGATAGTTTATCTGACCAAAACTTGGATAAAGATAAGTATTCAATGATTCTAGCTAATCCACCATTTAAAGGCTCTTTAGATGCAGATTCAGTATCTGCGGATTTATTAAAAGTTACTAATACAAAAAAGACAGAATTATTGTTTTTAGCTTTGTTTATTAGAATGTTAAAAATTGGTGGAAGATGTGCATGTATTGTACCAGATGGTGTACTTTTTGGATCTAGTAATGCACATAAACAAATACGTAAAACTTTAATTGAAAATAATAGACTTGAAGCTGTAATATCGATGCCTTCTGGTGTGTTTAAACCATATGCCGGTGTATCAACAGGAATTTTAATTTTTACAAAAACAGGACATGGTGGTACAGATAAAGTTTGGTTCTATGATATGAAAGCTGATGGCTATTCATTGGATGACAAACGTACACAAGTTAAAGAAAACGATATTCCAGATATTATAGAAAGATTCAAACATTTAGAAAAAGAAATTGATAGAAAGAGAACAGAACAA
>CAJJTI010000019.1 GCA_905194705.1 uncultured Solobacterium sp.
AATGCAAAATCATATTCTTTCTAAATCAGAGATTGCTTTTTTTGAAAATGAAAGATGCCTAAAGAAAAACTATTTAAAAATAATCAACCATAAAAATATCATTCAAAAATGAAATTCATCCTCTACGCCAAGTAGCTGACTCCATCTTGCTGAAATCATTTTTGCATAAAACAAGATGGATAACCCATAGCATCCTAATGCATATGAATCGTTACATTCCACAAGTAAGGTTCTACCGTCACTCGTAACACATATATCCATGCTGCAACTAGCAGGTCTATCTTCCCATTCAACAAAAACTTCTATCATTTGGTTTAAGACTTTTGAATCATAAGTGTAATAATAACTGTCATTACCAGGTTTAGCTATCATTCCATATGGCCTAACATCAATAAGTTTATCGTATGTAATAAAACATCTCCATTCCGCTTTAATATCAAGCGGCTCACTTACTAGAACTTCATAATTTTCATTATAATTTCCACATCCCATAAGATCAGAAATATCTTTAATAATTTTGCCAGTAAACACTTTTGTTTTAGTTGGTTTTGCAAAATAGCCTGCACGTCATTTTTCTTCATTTGAAGAAATACTATTCATCGTATCTAACAACATTTTTCGTCCTAAAAACTCTTTTAAAACATCTGGATAATCTGGAACCAGTGGTTTAACACCAAACTTTCCAAAAACCTCATTACATTGATCAATATAATCTAAAACTATATCTTCTCTTTCTATAGAGTCATATACTTCATCTAAAACATGATATGGGATAATCTCTGCTCTCAGTTCACGAAAGCCATACATTGCATTTGCAAAGTTATAACTATGTGGAATATCCATTTTCATTCCATAATCATAAATTGTTTTTAAATATACTTTTCCTATTTCTATCACCTGCCTGTTTATATTTAAATTTCTTTTTCACTTAAAAAGCCACGTTTTACACATGGCTTAGATATTCGTCAAATCAAAATCTTCCAGTCTTAATTCATCCAACTTTTGACTTGGATTTTCTACCAGACGATTAGATTGTTTTAAAATAGCTTCTTCTACAATATTTCTTGCTAGACGTCCATTTCCTGCTTCTGCAGCTCTAACTTCTTGAACTTTTGTGAAATATTCTTGAAGAGGAAGATATGCCTCTTCACTAATCACATATCCTTTTCCTTTAGCTTGGAGTACTGCTATTTTCTGTAATTCCTCACCAGTATAATCCGGGAAATCGATTAGATTTGGAAATCTGGATTTTAGACCGGAGTTACTTTCAAGGAATACTTCCATTTCTTTTTTGTAACCTGCAAGAATAACAATTAAATCATCACGATTATCTTCCATTGCTTTAACAATCGTATCAATACACTCTAAACCAAATGAATCTTCGTTTCCTCGATATAAAGAATATGCTTCATCAATAAATAAAACGCCACCTATTGCCGATTTAATTACACTCATTGTTAGTGGAGCTGTTTGGCCTACATATTTTGCTACTAAATCAGCTCTTGTTACTTCTACTAACTGTCCTTTGGATAAAGCTCCAATAGCTTTCATATAACGAGCTAATAAACGAGCAATTGTTGTTTTACCAGTACCAGGATTACCGGTAAAAATCATATGTTTAGAAATAGAACTAACTTTCATACCCTGCTCACGACGTAACTCCTGCATACGGATATGACTTTGTAATGATCTAACATAATCTTTAACTTTTACTAGACCAACAATTTCATCCATTTCTTTATTAACAGCTTCAATTTCTTCACTGCTTGTTTTTGAACGTACAAGAATTGTCTTATTATCATTAATTACTGCTACCGGTTTATCTTCTAAAACGGTAACTGTCACATCAACAATATCAGTATTTTTGTTATCTAAAGCCATTTGACTTAATGATACATAGAAATCATCAAATAATGATGTGATTCCATCTACACCATTCATCTTGTCATAATGTTGTAATATCCATTCTTTCAAAGAACCTGTTTCTTTTAAGTTAAACTTTAAATTCTTTTTTGCTTTGTCTTCTAATTCTATTATTTTTTGTTCAATGATTTTTGTAATTTGTTCTTCACTCAACTGATCAAACGAAACAATATCCAATACATGATATAAGAAATTAGCACCAAAGGAATTTTGTATTGCCTTTGTACCACCTGTTGTCACAAAGATTAAGTATTTTCCATCAGCAGATAAAGAATCAATTGCCTCTTTTACTAGACCCGTTTGATTTTCCACTAATATTCCCTTGGTAAATACATATCTCTTATTTAAGATGATTTTTCCATCACAAACTAGACTTTCAAGCATTCTTAAATATGCTGGAAATCCCGTTTCAAAGTTCTCAAAACAGATGATTTCACCACGACCATTTAATGCTTGATATAAGTCCTGTAAGAAAATCTGCTCTTGTGATCCACTTTGATATAAACTCATATCAATGGTATATATTTCATCACTTAATAATGCCTGTTTATGATATAAATCTTTAACAAGTAAAGATAAAGTTTCATGTCTACAGCTGCCATTGGAACCTGTAATTACTGCAACATTCTTTGCTTTACCACTTTCCGTTCCCATTACATACGGACGTCTTAAAGCATGAATCAAAGATGTTTGTGTATCTTTATTAACGATAGTTTGTGTTTCCAGCTCTTTTTCCACTTCATCAAATACAGCATTCATATCTGATGGTTTTTCTACTACCGGTTCATTTTTTACACCATAATCATTTTGAAGTTCTGTTCTCATTCTTTCCATTTCAGATACCGAAAAAGATTCGGCTAAACCATTATCCCTGCTGATTGCTTCCAAATCTTTTTGTTGTTTTTCGAGTATCGCTTTCAAACTGTTAAAAGATGCTGTAGCGTTTTTCAAGGTATCGGCTGTATCTTCCATTTTCTTTTTAGAATCAAAAGAAAGCTCTACTGCCTTAGCAGGTTCAATCTGTTCATAAGAACGACTCTTTCCAAGAACTTCTTCCATCAGTCTTTCTTTTTCTTCACGTTTACGATCTCGATTATTCATGTTAGAACTCCTATTTCTTTGTTGCAGAGGATTCTACCGAATCCATTCCGCCAGTTAATCCATCTTTCTGCAACAGTGCTTCTAATGTAGCCATATCTACAGATAGATTTGTAAAATCTGAATCACTCAATGTAGGAATAATATTATTTAAAGCTTCATTAATTGACTTAATTGTACGTGATAATTGGTCCACACTCTTTTCATAGTTTGGATCTGTTTTTACAGTTTGTAAGTTCTCATAAGATTGTAAGATTTTAACTAAATAAGGTAAGTAATATTCATACATCTTATCTAATTTCTTTGCACTGTCAGGAAACTTATTTTCTAATATCTGTACTTGTTTTAATAATGCACAAGTCTCATATAATCCATTAGATATATTTTCATCTGGAATATCTTCATTCAATGAATTTAATTGAACAATAAAACGTTGTGAATTGCTAACTGGTGCACTTTTAACTTCAGGTTCAGGTTTTATTTCTGTTTTAGGTGCATTATCAACAATTTCAGCTTCTACGATTGTAGGTCCTTTAGCTGTTTGACTGCTAGTAGCTTTGCTTAACAAAGTATCAAACACTTTATCATATGCTTCACCATATTTATTACGGAACTCATTGATTGTACCAACACGGTCACCATGACGATATACATCTAAACTGCTCAATGAACTGAAACGTTCTGTTCTAGGTATTAGTTCAATACCATCAGGCAAGTCTAAAGAGTTATGTGATTTAAAATATTTTCTCAAAAATACATTAATTTTCGCTAAATCACTGGATGTACGGCTGTTACCACTTTTCCTTTCGGCATAGCCATATGAATTAGTATTTGTACGTCTATATGATGAATTTATATTTTGATTATTATTCGCTGATTGAATTGCTTTGTATACAACAAAAGCCATTAATCCAAAAAGAATTAATCCAGGAAGTATTCCAGAACCACCAAAAATAAAAAATAAGAATATAAACCACCAAATGTCACCAGATTTACGTCTCATGGACAAATTCTCCTTTACGTAAAAATAATTATATCATAGGGAAATAACAAAATTTCTAATGTTCTCTTAATATTTCTTATATTTCCCGGAAAATAAGAAACTATCTCACACAATATTTATATAGCAAATAAGACTCCAGCAAAACAATAACTGGCATACCCAATTTGAACTTCAATTTTCCTGTTTTATGATGAAACAAATACATCGCCGCATACGCTCCATATGCTCCACCAATTAACGCTACCATAAATAATGCTTTTTCACTGATACGATAATTTTGATGTATAGCTTTATATTTATCTATACCAAACAAAAGAAATCCTATTACATTTACTATAAGCAAATAAATCATTTTTCCACCTTTTGAAATCTATATTTCTGTTTTATATCAGGATATTTATCATGATCCACTTCACTCAAAAACATGTCTAGAGGTCTTGCAAATACACCAAACGGTTCATATAACGCTTCATAAATCACTAATGTTTCTTCTGTTTCTGTATGTGTAGCTAAAGTGATTATGCGATATAAATATTTATTTGTTGTTTTATCCACCTGTTCTCTTTTGAAATGAGCTACGATATCACCACTTTTAAATTCTCTATTCATATTTCTTACTTCCTTTGCGTATCCTCAAGTATATCATTTTCATCCTATACCCTGTTCTTAAGTATAGTTAAATGCCAAAAAACACCATGTTATAATTTGTATAGATTAGTTTGTAACTATTTTTACAATGACACAATAGCGTGGGAAAGGAATACTGCCATGAAAAAGTTTTTAACCTACTTTATCCCTATATGTATCAGTTTACTGATTTTACCCGCTTGTTCAACAAAACCAAACAATGGAGGTGACTCAATGGATTTTAATGACGCTCTCGACTATCTGGATTTTGAAAGCTTTAAATTAATACAAAATGGCACAACTGCACAAAGTACCGTTTATGAAGGGCAAAAAACAGATACTGGTGTGCATTTAGAATATTATATTTATGATGAATATTGGGATAACTCTATTTCTGGCTACGCAGAAAATCGTTTTACAATACGAGAAATAGATGGTGATGAAACACTATATAAAGAAATAAGTGCTTTATTTGGTAAATGCAGAGTAGATAAATGGACTGGATTTTATGGTGAAAATCCACCAGGAATACTGGATGGATCGTCGATGAGTTTTGAAGCTATTTTAAGTAATGGTGCTAAAGTTAATGCCAGTGGATCAAATAATTTCCCGAAAAATTATAGAACTTTCTCAAATTCTATTTATGATTTAATCACTGTAACAAAAATCTCTTCCCGAACATTTACTGATGGAAGCACATATGAAATTGCATTACCTGAAAGCTGGGTAAATGTTGTATCGGCCAATTTTTCTGAAGGTTTAATTAGTTTCAGTGTCAAGCAAAATGATGGAAAAGAAATATCTTTCTTCATTATTGATAATTCAAAATACGGTTATTCTTCAGACACTTATACTGGAAGAATTGAAGCTGGTCGTCTTGTTTCAAAAGATGATGTTAGATTTATTACCATTCGTGATAATTATTCACTAAGTTCCTATCTTGATAAACTACCTGAAGAAGTAAAACAAATATCTGAAACATATGAAGAAGATAAGCAGGCAATCATCGATAGTTTACATGGTATAAATGGTTATGAATTTAAAAAAGAAGATGGTTCAACTTTATATATGAGAGAAGCTGAAGAATTAGCTGAAAATGCGAAGATGTACTGGCTATATCTAAACTTTGCTGGTGAGTACTCTGGTGGCATACAACCTACAGAAATTAATGGACGCAATTACAAAATAATCTTTCCTAAAGATTATGCCGTTTCCTCAATAGATGATGTATATAACATTTTATTAAATGTATTCTCAAAAGATTTCACAACTAAAGTAATTGATGAAGCAGTTAAAAATAAAGACTTAATCGAATATAACGATGAAGTATATGTTGCTTATAAAAAAGCGATAAAACCGCAATCTTATAACAGCTGGGTAAATTCTGTCATTGATGAAGGCGATGGCAAATTTACAATTGTTATGGATGTAAAAATGCCTGATTCTGATGAACCTGTTAATATCAACCTACCTGTCGAAAAAAATGAAGATGGCAAATTTGTCTTTACTGATTATCCATATTGGGATAAGTCAGAATAGTTATATATACAAAAATTTACAGCGTGATAATCAAACCACGCTGTTTTTTATTTATAAATATTATTCCACTGTTTTTTCGTCATTATATTTACAATACTTGTGCGATTAGTATTAAGTTGAGTGACTGGTACATTGAAGCAAGTATGATGATAAATAAAGCCTGCTTTTTCCTGGACTCTTTTTGATCTTTCATTACCTTCGTAATATCTGCACCATATCGTATTCATTGCTAAATCATTAAATCCATGTCTTAACATTTCTCTAACCGCTTCACTCATGTAACCTTTATTCCAGAATGGTTTACCTAGCCAATATCCAAGTTCACATTCATCATCACGCTCAGTTATATCAGTTTGTGCATTTAAAATGAGTTCAACAGCACCTATCGCTATACCATTCTCTTTTTCACATATGGCATAACATTCTTGCGTATTAAGAATATTTCTAATGATATATAAGCTTTCTACAATTGACTGATGCGGTAACCATCCTGCGCTAGGACCAACATCTTCATCTTTTGCATATTCATACAGACTTTCTGCATCATTTTCATTCCATCTGCGTAATATCAATCTTTTTGTTTCTAACATAAAAACCTCTTTCCCCTATATTTCAACATCAGCAAGTTTTAAAAACTTTTTATCCGATTGAATACTTTGTGTTACAAACTTTCCATCTAAAAATAATGCATAAGTTGTAACAGGAGCAGGAACTTCACGAGCACTTTCTTTATCTGTAATATGAATAACTTTCAAAGAAATATTGTGTTCTTTTGCGACTTCCTGTACTTTTGGTACCCAGTAATAAGTAAATGGGCATTGATCTGTATAGTAAAGTACAAATCCTTTATCACTAACAGATGGATGTTTTGCACATTCCTTAAATTTAGGCATTTCAACGTTTTCCTTTAGCGACAAAACCATGAGATTTATTCCACAGTCTGACACGTCTGCCACCTTAAAACCTTTATAAGCCAAATATTTTGGATCAGCTAAAAATTCACGTTTTCTCCCTTCAGCACACAGAATACATATTCCACTTTTATTTTGTAACTTGGCATCTCTAATACATTCTTCCAACAAATCATTAGAATAGCCATGTCCCTTCATTGATCCAGATACCCACAAACAATTGATATATAAATAATTGTTCGCTTCAATTGGAATCCAGGCATTTTCTGCAGGTATAAATTCAATGAAACATTTTCCTCTTTCTTTACTGCGATAGAATACCAGACCTTCATCAAATCTTTGTTTCAACCACTCTTTTTTCGCAACACTTTGTTTACCCGACATTGCACAACATATATGTTCTTTATCAATATTGTCTTTTGTGACTCTGATATATTCCATTTGGTACCACCTTTCTAGATTATCATTCACTCTATATATTCTATTTGTATTATATCTATCACAAAGAAGGCTGTTAATGCATGATAAAATAAAAAGCTCATAGTAACATTTCGCTACTACAAGCTCTTTATTCAATCTATTTTCTAATTGTCAGAATAATTATTCAGCTAGTGAAGAAACTGCATCTTTAGCAGCAATTCTACCTTCTGTTGTATAGCTGCCTAGAGAGTAACCACCAAAGTAGTAATCACCAAATAATTGACTTGTGGCTGTTTCACCAATTGCATATACATTAGGAATGACATTTCCATCTTTGTCTAATACATGCATATTTTCATCAATGATAGCTCCACCAATTGTACCCCAGCTGCCACATCTTCTATATACTGCATAATATCCACCATCTTCAGAATACTTCTTTAGATAGTCACTTGATTTACCAAATTCATCATCTTTACCTGCATCGCAAGCAGCTTGATATTCATCAAATGTAGCTTTTAATGTATCAGCATCTACACCCATCTTCTTAGCTAATTCTTCAATTGTATCGGCTTTAACAGCAACTTTTGCATTGTCATCAGCAGCTTGTTTTTCAACTTCTTTTAAGAAATCAGCATCAAAACCAATAGCATTCTTTACATCAATAATGTTCCAGTAACCGCTAGAAGCATGTTTCAACATCTTTTCGTTTACTTCAGTTGCAACAGGTAAGCCTTCGTTTGTGAAACGTTTGCCTTCAGCATCAACCATAAGTGTCATGCTTGTATCAGGTGTGTTACTCCAGTTTGTACCAAATACTTGAGCAAAGTCTGGTTGACTGCTCTTTACATATAAAGTATCAGCCATTTGAGCACCAATATCTTCAAGCATCTTCATACCATCACCAGTATTACCAATACAAGATTTTTCATTTAGATCAACTGTCTTTACAGCTGGTTGTTTTTCTTTTAATGTATCACTCCAGCTAGCTCCACCAGCCGCAACGATTACTTTCTTAGCATGAATTGTATATTCACCTGCTTTATCACTAACTGTTGCACCAGTAACAGCACCATCTTCTACAACAAGTGATTCTGCTTTTGTACCAGTTAGAACAGTCACACCTGCTTTTTCACATTCATCAGCAAGTGCACGACATAATTCATAACCAATTGTGAATTGTGTACCTACATAACCACCCATATCAAGAGTTGTTCCTTCAAGTTTCAAATCATTACGTAAGTAATCTACTGTACTACCTGTTTGTTCAAAAATCTTAGAAGCAAAATCGTAATCTGGAGTTACATCTGAATCACTGTTTTGTTCTTTGAAGAATGTAACCATTCTATCTAAGCTGTCATCAACTTCTGTTGTTGTTTCACTATCAACTGTTAATAATAAACCAGCACTAACTGCTAATGTACCACCAACAGAATCAAGCTTTTCAACTAGAACTGTCTTAGCACCTTCAGTAGCTGCTGTTTCTGCAGCCATTAGACCAGAAGCACCACCACCGATAACAAGTACATCTGTATCCATGTCACTTTGTTTTTCTGGTGTTTCTTCTGTAGCATTTGCAAATTTGCTTGAATCACCACCAGCTTGTTTTACAGCATCATTAACTGCATTTTTAATTGCTGTGCTAGTAAAAGTTGCACCACTAACTGAATCAACCTTTGTTGTTTGGTATTTAATAATCTTTTCTGGAATTTCTTCGATTGCCTTGTCAGACAAGAATGGTGTTTCACTTTGCTCTGTAATCTTTACAGACTCAATTGCGTTGTCACTGAATGTTACTTCAGCTTTAACCGCGCCATTATGTCCTGTTGCTTCGCCTGTATAAGTTCCTGCCGTATATGCACTTTCACTTGCACTAGTAGGACTAGGTGAAGTAGTTGCTGCTGTACCTGATGAACAAGCACCAAGTGAAGCAACCATCATTAAACTTAATACTCCCTGAATCAACTTTTTCATATCTTCTTTTCCCTCGGAAATTTATTTCCACGAAAAGTATAGCTCAAGATTTTTGATTGTAAATATTTTCACAAAAACTTTTTTGAACTTTTACATTGATTTCCCAGAAACTTTTCACAAAGAAAAAGATGCCCATTTTATTGAGCACCTTAGATTGGTATTATTCGTTAGCAGCGTTTTGACCAGCTAATCTACCATAATGTACAGAAGAACCAATTGCTACACCACAGCTTGGATATTCAGAACCAAAGATTCCAACAAATGCTGTTTCACCAGCCGCATATAAACCAGGGATAACATTTCCTTCTTTGTCTAATACATGTGATGCTGTATCAGTATTGATACCACCAAATGTAACTGTTAATACTGGATTCATTTGAATAGCATAGTAAGGACCTTCCAGTTTTGTTAGATATTCACTTGGTTTACCAAAATCTTCATCTACACCTTTATCGCATAATTCATTGTAACGAGTAACAGTAGCAACTAATGTTTCAGGATCTGCGCCCATCTTTTCAGCTAATTCTTCAACTGTTTCTGCACTTAATGTTGAATCTAGTGTCATACCATATTGAACTGTAGGATTAGGATCATTACTGCAGGCAATATACCATCCACCTTCAGAACCACTTTCTCTTAATGCAGTAGCAACATGAGATTGATATGTCCATTCATCAACTACTCTTTCACCATTGTTATTCACAACTAAACCAGATTCTTCGTTAATACCAACGCCACATGTAAAGCTTACAGCAACTTCTTGTACACCTTTTGATTGATATACATCTGCACCAACAGCTTCTGCCATTGTAAAGCCATCACCAACGTTACCTGCTGGAACACTTGTTGAATAATTCTTGTAATAAGCAGAACCTAATTCATGATTTGAAGCATAACCACCAGTCGCAACAATAACGCCTTTAGCATTAACTGTAACTGTAGAACCATCTTTCATTGTTCCTTTTGCACCAACTGCTTTACCATCTTTCATTAAGATTTCATCAGCTGTACAGTTGTAAATGAATTGTGTATCAGTTTTTGCTACAGCGTCATATAGAGGAACTGTAATTTGTCCACCGATACCAGACACTTGTCCTCCTCCACCTTTTGTATTTAATACACGCCATGGTGTAATAGAAGAATGGATTGGTTCAACATTGATAACGTCTACTCCTAAACCTTCTAACCATTGAACATCTTCTAATGCATGATCTGTAAATTCATGTAATTTATCAGCGTCAATTTCATGATATGTATCAAAACTTGATAAATAGTTATATAAATCTTCTGCTGTATCACCAGTAAAACCAGCTTCTTCTTGTTGTTTTGTACCAGCTGCTACAAGTTTTCCACCACTTCTAGTAGTAGAGCCACCAACAATACCTTGTTTTTCTAATACAACAACAGATGCTCCAGCATTACTTGCTTCTAAAGCTGCACTTAAACCTGCTGCACCAGCACCTAAAATAACTACATCTGCATCAATTGTTTGATCTTCTGCTTTTGCTTTTTCACTCGTCTCTTTTAATGCACTCACATCAGCACCTGCTTGTTCTAATGCACTTGTTACAGCTGTTACAACAGCAGCGGAAGTAATTGTAGCTCCTGTAACTGTATCAACAGCTAAAGTTTGTCCTTCTACGATTTGAGATGGAATAGCTTCAACAGGAGTTTCTTTCAAGCCATAACCAATACCATAAGTTTCTGTATGATCTTTTACTTCAACACTTTCAATCTTGTCATCACTTACAGTAACTTCTACTGTTAAAGGACCACCATTATGTCCAGTAGCTTCTCCAGTATAAGTACCTGCTGTAAAACTGACAGCACCAGTACTAGCTTCTGGAGTTGTTGCTGGCTCTTTTGCATCGTTACTGCATGCTGTAAAACTAGCAGCCATAACAGCAACTAAAACCATATTTAATAATTTTTTCATTTTCTTTCTCTCCTTTATTTGTATTGTAGTGTATGCGGTTACAGGCAAGTCAAGTTGTGAAAAATAGCGATTACTTATCCACAATCGAATTGATTTTTAAAGATTTTAATGATAATTTCACAAAGTAAATTTACTAAACTGTTCCCTAAGGTTATACTTTAGATATGAAAATGAAAGAAGTCTGTGAAAAAACCGGTTTAACAAAAAAAGCAATTCATTATTACATTGACTGTGGCTTAATACATGTTCGTAAACTTGATAATAATTACTTTGATTTTAATGACGAAAATATCAAGATTTTAAATCAGATTGCTTTCTTAAGAAAAATGGATGTCAGTATCGATACGATCAAAAAGATATACCATTCCCCAAGTGCACTTAATTTCTTTTTGGTTGAAGAAAGAAATAAACTATTTCTAGAAGTTGAAGATAAATTAACATCTTTAATGGATTTAACTTCTCTTATTCTTAATCTTCCTCATAACGCAACGCCTGATGATATTCCTGCCGAAATATCAACTTCAAGAGAAATTGTTAACTCATTACTTTTACAAATTCCTCGTGATTTAAACTACAGAATGTTAGCAATTTATATATTTGCACCATATACCGATGAATTTGCGACTGAATATAAAAAATATTTATGGAAAAAGATTGAACTTGAAGTGCAGAAACAATTTCAACATACTTCATTAGAAGCTCTTTCTTACTATTCTATCGATAATAATGGTGAAAAGATGTTAGCTAAATATATTTCTGACTTCGGTAAAATCATGCATCTATTTGAATTAGAAGATATTGCACCAATGGTGAATACTTTTGTTAATAGACTACAGAAATTCTTAAACTCGGAAAAAGCTGTTAACGCCTGGAATAAGCACTATGAAACTGTTTATGTTCCAACATTACACACATATCAATCTTGTGCAAAAGAAGTCTTAAAAGAGTTTTCCAATCGTTTTACTATCTGTAATAACAAGATTGAACAAATTGTTATTGCAGTAGATAAAATTATTTCTACTAGTTCTATTAAAAAAGACCTATACACTAAATGTCATTTAACTGATGACAACTATGGTACAAGCCTCTTCTTATTGTTCTTATTTAATCCAATTGATTATGTGAATTAGTCAAACATATATACAAATGTTTTTTCTAATTCATTGATACGGAAAGTAACAGTATATTCATTTAACTGAGCATCTTTTCCAGAATATGCAGAATTAAATAAGCCTGCTTCATAATTTTCATCACTATATTCAAGTGTTACCGTTTCAATATTTTCAACATGCATTAGATAATATGCACTTCCATGAACTAAGATAGTACCCTTAGCCCCTTTAGTAATTAAATTACTGATTGTTTTACCATCTGTCATAACAACTTTAATTGTTGCTTCATCACCATCTTTTTCAACTTTCCAGGCATGAATTGTAGACATTAAAACATATCCATCAATGTTAGTTGACATAACTTGTGCAACACCTGAAGATGGCTCTTCATAACCTTCTACTTCTGTTTCTGCTTTTGTTGCTAAATCATTAGAAATGCTTACAAGTTCATCAATTGCTGAATTAAAATCATCACCTTCAAGGTGAATACGTGTACTTGAAGCACTTGTCACTGTATCTGTGACTGTTTCTGATATTGACTCAATTGTTGGTGTAGATGTAGCTTTAACTGTTTCTTTTTCTGAAGCAGAAGTACAGCCAACTAGTGTAAAAATGGATAATGCTAATAATAATTTCTTCATCTTTCCTCCTGTTAGTACAGTTGTACTAATTATATAAACATTCTAGTACATTTGTACTATTTGCCAATCTAGTATACTTGTGCTAAATTTGAAATATGAAAGAAAATATCAAAGAAAAGATACTTCTAGTATCAAGAGAATTATTTAATACGTATGGTTATCATGAAGTAACCATGCGTATGATTGCGGATAAATGCAATATTGGTGTTGGTAATCTTACCTATCACTACAAAAAGAAAATCGATATAATATATGCCCTTCTTAAAGAAGGTGAACCGACATTATCCACTTCAAATACAAAGACCATTGAAGAACTGTATCATTTCATTTCTGAAATGGTTGATGGTGTAAGAAAAAATCATTTTTTCTTTTCTTCATCACAAATGCAAAGTCTAGATGAAAGTTTCTTTGAAGCAAATAAACAAAACGTCCAAAAACTTCATACTGCTTTTATATCTAATCTTATAGAACTTCAAAAAGCTAACAAACTATCTGAAGATTTTAATGAAGAAGAAATGGAAGCTTATGTTTCATTATGTATGCTATCTCATATCAGCTGGGCGAATGAAGAAGGAAAAAACAGCACTTATACAAATTTAGATTTTAAACAATTTATATTAACTCATCTCGTACTATTAAAACCCTACTACACTAAAAAAGGTCTAAAAGAATTCAAACAATTATCCAAATAGTAATATCATTTTTGGTAAACGCTACCAAAATTTATCAAAATTCGTTGACAGGCTTAATTTTTCAATGTAGATTATTCATGTCATTAGGATTGTAACTGAAGTGCAGGCAACACCTAAGATAGTTTAAATAAGATATTTATGTCTTTTTGTGCTATCTTTAGGTGTTTTTTTGTTTACAATAGTGACTAGAGGGGATCGTATCGTAATGAAAGTTTTGAAGACATTCAACAACAATATTGCTTTAGTCGAAGATTCTTTTCGCCAAGAAATGATTCTTATGGGAAAAGGAATTGCTTTTGGTCTTAAAAAAGGTGACAGCATCGATAACAGCAAGATTGAAAAGAAATTTGTTTTTGATACTAGAGAACTTAATGATAAATTCACTGCTCTATTTAATCAGGTACCGGTTAAATATATTGAATTATCTTCTAATATCATTGACTATGCTTCAAAAGAATTAAACATTACTTTCGATAACAACATCTATCTAGCATTAAGTGATCACATCAGCTATGCAATTGAGAGATATCAAAATAATGAACAGCTAAAAAATGCTCTATTATTTGATATCAAGAAATTCTATCCTAATGAGTTTAAAGTGGCTTTAAAAGCACTGGACATGATTCGTTATGAAACAGATATCATCATGAGTGAAGACGAAGCAGGATTTATTGCAATGCATTTTGTTAACGCCAGCCAGTCTGGTGAAGCAATGAGTCAAACAATTGCTATCACAAAAATAGTTGATGATATTCTTCAAATTGTAGAATATCACTATCATTTGAAATTAGATGAAAACAGTATCAACTATATTCGTTTTGTGACCCATATCCGCTATTTTGCTAAACGTTTATTTACTGATGATATATCTAATGACGGTCAAGATGATGACTTATTTGAACAAATCAGAAACAAGTATAAAACAAGTTATGAATGTTGTTTAAAAGTCAAAAAATATATCTTAATTAACTATCATAGAGAACTTGGAAACGATGAGATGGTGTACTTTATGTTACATATCAATCGTGTATGTTCTAGACAAATCTAATCCATGTGCTGTTACCACAAAACAACTCTAAAGAAAGGGAAATAAAATGAGTAATTTTGAAGCAATGGCAAAAGAAATCGTTGCAGGTGTTGGTGGACAAGAAAACATTGAAGCTGTAACGAACTGTATGACACGTTTAAGATTCACATTAAAAAATGTTAAAAAAGCAGATGAAAATACATTAAAAAATATTAAAGGCGTACAAGGTGTTGTGAATAAAAATGGACAATTCCAAGTCGTTATTGGAACAAGTGTTCCTGAAGTATGTGCTGAAATCAAAAAATTAGGCAACTTCAGTGAAGATGTTAAAGCTAGTGAAGAAAAAACAGGTATTATCAACGCTGTTTTAGGTGCAATTACTGCTATCTTCCAGCCAATCGTTCCTGCTATCTGTGGTGCAGGTATGATTAAAGCTGTTCTAGCTTTAGCTACAACTTTCAAACTATTAAATACTGCAGATCAAACATATGTTCTATTAGCAATGGTAGCAGACAGTGCTTTCTACTTCTTACCAGTATTCTTAGCTGTAAGCAGTGCACGTCGCTTTAAATGCAACCAATTCGTAGCAGCTGTTTTAGGTGCTATGTTAATTCACCCTACTTATTCAGGACTTGTTTCCGCTGGTGAAGCTGTTCATTTCGTTGGTTTACCAGTAAAACTAGTATCTTATGGTAGTTCCGTAGTACCAGCAATCTTAATTGTATGGTTAGCAAGCTATGTAGAAAAGTTAGCAAATAAGATTTCTCCAAAGAGTGTAAAAGTATTTTTAGTACCATTACTAACTTTAATTATCACTGCTCCTATTGCCTTCTCACTAATTGGTCCTTTAGGAAGTATGGTTGGCGATGTACTTTATGTTGTATTTGATTTCTTAAATAATCAAGCTAGATGGGTAATTCCAGTACTCATGGGTGGTCTATGTCCATTATTTGTTATGACTGGTATGCACTACAGTTTCTTACCAGTACAACTTGCTCAATATGCTACTTTAGGATATGGAACATTACTTGGACCTGGTATGCTTGTTTCTAACTTATCTCAAGCTGGTGCTTGCTTTGCTATAGCTATTAAGAGTAAAGATTCAGAAATGAAATCTACAGCTATCAGTTCTGGTACAACTGCTCTATTTGGTATCACTGAACCAGCTTTATATGGTGTAACAATGCCTCTAAAGAAACCATTATTCTGTGTAATGGCAAGTGGTGCTATTGTTGGTTTATTCGCTGGCTTAACTAATATGAGAACTTATGCAAGTGCTACAGCAGGTTTAACAGCATTACCTGTATATATTTGTGATGACTTAAGCAATGTAAGAAATGCTGCTATTGCTATGGTAGCTTCTATTGCAATCTCATTTGTTCTAACTTACTTCTTTGGTGGTGTTGATGCTAAAACGGAAAAACCAGAAGCTATTCAAGATCCAAATACAAAAAAAGAAACAAAACAATTAAACAACTATATTGAAATTGATTCACCAGTAAGTGGTAAAGTCGTTAGTTTAAGCGAAGTAAAAGATGATGTTTTCTCAAAAGAAATCATGGGTAAAGGTATTGCAATCGAACCAACTGTTGGTAAAGTTGTAGCTCCATTCGATGGTACAGTCAGTGCAATCTTCCCAACAAATCATGCTGTAGGTTTAACAAATGCAGAAGGCGTTGAAGTACTTGTTCATGTTGGTTTAGATACAGTTGAACTAAATGGCAAAAACTATACAGGACTAGTTAAAAATGGCGACACTGTTAAAAAAGGTGATACATTAGTAACTTTCGACATCGATGCAATTAAAGCAGCAGGTTATGACGTTATCACACCTGTTATTATTACTAACAGCAATAATTACGTAGATGTTATTGAAACAGAACAAAAAGAAGTAAACGCTCTTGATTGTTTATTAAAAGTATTCAAATAGGAGGATTAATGAATTATACATTTCCAGAAAACTTTCTTTGGGGAGGTGCAACTGCCGCTAACCAATGTGAAGGTGCCTACAATGAAGATGGTAAAGGACTGGATATTCAAGATTTCATGCCCGATGGAATCATGAAAGGGCCAAGTAATACAGTTCTAGAAAGAAATTTAAAACTTAAAGGAATTGATATGTATCACCATTACAAAGAAGATATCGCTCTTTTTGCCGAAATGGGATTCAAAGTATATCGTTTCTCTATTGCCTGGTCTAGAATTTATCCTAATGGTGATGATGCCGAGCCTAATGAACTTGGTCTAAAGTTCTATGATTCTGTTATTGATGAATGTTTAAAACATCATATTGAACCATTAATTACATTAAGTCACTACGAAACTCCATATCATCTTGCAGAAAAGTATGATGGTTGGAGAAGTCGTGAGTTAATTCAGTTCTATGTAAATTACGTTACTACTGTATTTAACCGCTATAAAGGAAAAGTAAAATACTGGCTTACTTTCAATGAAATTAACAGTATCTGGCATTTTCCACTAATGGGTGCAGGTATTCTTACACCAAAAAGTGAATTAACAAAACAGGATTTATATCAAGCTGCACATCATGAATTAGTCGCCAGTGCTTTAGCTGTAAAAATAGGACATGAAATTGATCCAAGCAACAAAATTGGTTGTATGGTTCTTGGCTTAGTCAGCTACTCTAGAACATGTAATCCATTAGATGCTCTATATAAAATGGAAAATGACCGTAATGGTGATTTCTTCACAGATATTCATATGCGTGGTTATTATCCTTCTTATGCATTAGCAGAGATGGAAAGAAATAACATACATATCAAAATGGAAAAAGAAGATACAGAAATTCTTCAAAACACATGTGATTTCTTATCATTCTCTTACTACATGAGTAAATGTTACGCTCATGATCCTGAAAACTATGATGTTACTAAAGGAAACTTAACAAGTGGTGTTAGAAATCCATATTTAAAGGAAAGTGACTGGGGATGGCAGATTGATCCAGTAGGATTAAGAATCCTTCTAAATCAGTTCTACAACCGTTATCAAAAGCCTCTATTCATTGTTGAAAATGGCTTAGGTGCAAAAGATGAACTGATTTCTGATGGTAATGGCAGCTATACAGTAGATGATCAATATCGTATTGATTATATGAACGATCACTTGGTAGAAATAGCTAAAGCTATCACATTAGATGGTGTAGATGTACTTGGTTATACATCTTGGGGATGCATTGATTTAGTCAGTGCTTCAACCGCTGAAATGAAGAAGCGTTATGGTTTCATCTATGTCGATAGAAACAATGATGGTACAGGTACATTTAAGCGTTATAAAAAGAAATCATTTGAATGGTACAAAGAAGTTATTCATACAAATGGTCAAAGTTTAATAGAAAATAATTAACTTATAAAGTAGATGTTAGCTGACATTGCTATCATCTACTTTTTCTTTTTTCTTTCTATCTTATTTGCGTGATACAATTTTTCTATGAAAAATATTTTATGTTCAGAATATCAAAAAGAATTTATTTATCACGACTTATTATCACAAAGTAATGGAGAACTTGGCACAAGGTTATTTACATTAAGTAACCTGCTTGAAACAAAAAACGAAAATAAAGAAAAAACAGCATTTATCGTAAGAAGAAAACTCTTGAAAGAGAAAGATCAATATCCTTGTTACAGTGCAATGTTTAATTATCCTGCATTTATCGATGAAATATTATCTTTTGCTAGAGAAATGATACTATGGAAAATTCCTGTTTCTTCTTTGCCCCACGCAACTAACCGTGAAATTGAATTATCTAAAATACTAAGTGTTATTTTAGAAGAAGATTTAGCCGAAAAAGAAATTGTTTCTACATGTTTTGATAATATCAATAAGATTGATTCTTATGAGAATGTTATTATTCATCCCCAATTTGAAACAAACTACTTCAATTACAAATTGATGGAAGAAATACTTCAAAAGCCTAACACAACACTTGTTTCATATGCTTCAGATAAAACCAGCTATGAACTAAAATACGCCCTTAGTACAAGACTTGAAATAGAGGCTGTCGCTCAAGATATCTGTAAAACTAATAAGCCTAGCAACGTAATTTTATGCAGTTATGAGGAACAGTATCCAGTATTAAAACAAGTTTTTAAACGTTATCATATCCCTTATTATGCCTATAAGGAAAATATTGATATTCAACTTCCTTCTGTATTTGTTTCTCTTGCTAAACTTGCATTTTATAAGGACAATGATTCTTTTGTAGAAGCAGTTAAATATAACGCTTTTAACATTAAAGCTAACGGTAAAGTTTTATCATTCTTTAAAGAACATCCTGATGCTTTCAAAGATACTATCAAGCCTGTCTCATTACCTGATTTTTCACATGATGAAAGAAAAATGAATAAAATCATTGAAGAATGCAACGATTATCTTGATAACATCAAAGAAAGTTTAACAATTTTATTCAATACCGGTACTGTACTTGAAGCTATTCAAAATGCCTATACCGTAATGTCTTCATCTACTTTACTGGATAATCCTGTTGAACTTGAA
>CAJJTI010000020.1 GCA_905194705.1 uncultured Solobacterium sp.
GGAAACTTCCATTCAAGAAATAGCGAACTTAATAGAAAAAAAATAAATAATCTTTTTATAAAGTCCTATATATTTTAATTTGCTTAAAAGAGAAGCCCTGTTGCGCTTCTCTTTTCAATATATATTAATTATTCAGATCTTAAAGCAGCTACCGGATCACTCTTTGCAGCTTTTTTAGATGGAATTAAACCACCAATTAAAGTAAGAACAATACTTAATAGAATTAGAACTAAGGCAGCCTGTGGCTGAAGGTAGGCGTTAACGTTTTGTGTATCACCTATCTTATGAATTAAGACATTTGCCGGCACTAATAATATATGTGTAATTACTACACCAAGTAAACCAGCCAAGAATCCTGTAATAAATGTTTCCGCATTGAACACTTCAGCAATGTTAGATTTTGAAGCACCCATCGCTCTTAATATACCAATCTCTTTTTTTCTCTCTAATACAGAAATATATGTTATAACGCCAATCATAATTGAAGAAACGATAAGTGATATTGCCACAAAGGCAATTAAGATATAACTAATTGTATTAATAATATCTGTTACTGAAGACATTAAAGTTCCTACCATATCGGTATAACTTACTACTTTTGTATCTTCACCCATTTCTTCCATCTTCTCATTATATGTATCAATAATATTCGTAATTTCTGTTTTACTGTCAAAGTCAAATGGATAAATAGTGATTTTACTTAAATCATTGTCTGCAGCATAACCAAATGAAGTTAGATTTTTTTGATATGATGCAGAACCTGCTGTCATCATTGAAGTCATTAGTGCCTGTAATTCCTCTTCGCCAATAGACATACTGAAGCTGTTAGCTATAGCTTTTCCATCCACATAAAATGCATTAGGAATACTGCTTGCCATTTTTTCCATGGAACTCTTCATTGCGGTTGTAATTTCCGAGCCAATATTTGTTGTGATAATTTTCATCACATCCCCAATAGATGAACCAACATCTTTAGCGACTACATCATAAATATTAGTTAACTGTTTTTCTAAATCAGCATAGTTTGTAATCGTATTTTTTACACTTTCCTGTACTAATGCCTGTCCTTTTTCTGATTGTAAAAAAGTAGAGAAAGATTCTTCAAACTTGGAAGGATCTGGCAAATCATTCTTTTGCGCATATTCAATATATCCCTTAATAATTGCCTTACCCATTTCAGATAACTGTTCTGGCTTAAAGTCGAGATTCTTAAACATTTCATCAAGAATAATATTCAATTGTTCTTCAATCACTTGCTTGCCTGTTTCTGTATTTAAGAATTCATTGAATGTTTCTTCATTCATTTCCTTAAATGTACCATCCTCATTCATGAGATATTTTTGATACTCACTCATTACTGCTTGAACAGCATTAGATAATGTTTCTTTACTTAATATTCCACCTTTACTGTCTTGTAAAAGCTTCATAATTTCATCTTTTAATAATTGCCTGCCTTCATCCGATTTAAAATATGCTGTTAAACTGTCCGCTAAATTTTGATAGTTTGTTGAAGGATCTTTAGATGCATCATCTAAATATGCTTGAATAACATCAGTGAAGGCTTTCTTCAAGTTTTCTTTTGACACTTCTATATGTACATTAGAGAATAAACTTTTATATTTATCACTTGATAAATCGGGCATGATATTTGAAAATAGTTCTTCATCTACTGCTGAAGTGTAATTGATATTATCAAAAGTAGAAGTATCTATTGTAAGTTTACTAACATCAATATTAAAGGCTTTAGCAATTCTATTTTCATCAATAGAAAATAAATCTTTCATATTTACAGGATCACTGTCTTCACCAAATGGTTTACCTGTTAATACATTTGTACTTTGATCTTTTAACTGAGCCTGTACCACTTCACTATTTGTGGCATTTTTACGCAATGTTTCAACTAAATCTTTTGTGTAATAAATACCTGTAGATAACATATGAATATTTGTGCTGTCATTGGGTTGTACGACACCAGAAATATATAAGTCTTTACCATTTTTCACTAAATCTTTCATATAAGATTTATCATCACTTCTATCACTATAGACTTTATAAGTAGGGTCATATGTGTAATAACTCGAACTATCCACAACTTTAAAAGTTGTACCGATAAAATCTTCATATGTATATTCATTATGACTTTCTTTCACTTCAACTTCTTCATTGTTCGCAAAAGTTTCAACATAAGAATCTAATTCATTCGGATTTTTCTTGCCAATCATATATAGCAAGAAATCACTTACGCCCCCCTTAGAAGTAAGTACTAATACACATTCATTTTCTTTGACTGGCCAGTGTCCTGCCTTTAGTTCATATTGATCTTCATATAAAGATGATGTACTTGGTAATTCATAGAATACATCCATTTTCATCGCTGATGACACGATAGAACTTGAAGAAGAACTAAAACCAATCGGAGCAAATACATTATTTGGATTTACTTTACGATATCCATCATTATCTTCCATATATATTTGAGGTGTAACTCCATATGAGTATTCAATTGCCTTGGCATAGTCTTTGACACTTGTTTCATCACTTTCAAAATATGTTTCTAAAGCATTTAAATCGTTGGTATTTACAGTAGATAACATATTACCTAACATTGGTACTTCTTGAACATCTGCTGTATCACTCATCATTTCAGTTTGTGTTGATGGTCCCATCATCATTGAAGATAAACTGAAGCTGTCTTTTGATATTTCGATAGGATATTCAGAAAGTGTTTCTTCTTCTGTATCTTTAATATATTTATTGACGCCATTAGATAAAGAAAGAATTAAAGCAATACCGATAATACCAATACTTCCTGCAAAGGCAACAAGCAGTGTTCTAGTTTTCTTTGTACGTAAATTATTAAAACTTAATGATAAAGAAGTAAGTAATGACATACTTGCTTTACCCATATTTTTAGATACGTTTTCTGATTCTTCCTCTTCAACTGTATATGGATTGCTGTCAGAGCGAATTGTTCCATCTTTTAGCACAACAATTCTTGTCGCATATTCTTTTGCAAGTTCTGGGTTATGTGTAACCATTACAACGAGTCTATCTTTTGCGACTTCTTTTAATAAATCCATTACCTGAACACTAGTTTCAGAGTCTAAAGCACCCGTTGGTTCATCTGCTAAAACAATATCAGGATCATTTACTAACGCTCTAGCAATCGCTACTCGTTGCATTTGTCCACCTGACATTTGACTTGGTTTTTTATGCTCCTGTCCTTTTAAACCAACTTTCTCTAACGCTGCCATTGCCTTTTCTTTTCTCTCTTTACGAGAAACACCAGAAATAGTTAATGCAAGTTCCACATTAGATAACACCGTTTGATGAGGGATTAAGTTGTAGCTTTGAAAGATAAAACCAATCGTATGATTACGATAACTGTCCCAATCTCTATCTTTATAATTCTTTGTAGAAATACCATTAATGATTAAATCACCACTGTCGTATCTATCTAAGCCACCGACAATATTTAATAATGTTGTCTTACCTGAACCTGATGGTCCTAGTATTGCCACAAATTCATTGTTTCTAAGATTTAATGACACATCATCCAGTGCTTTTTGCACAAGTGTTCCTGTTCTATATTCTTTTTTAATATTCTTAATCTGTAACATTTTTTCCTCAATAATTGTGTTATTTATTATACATTCATACTTGTTATTTGTAATAAACAATCACAGGTCAATGTCAACGAATTCTTGTGCTATGATTATTCCGTTATAAACGTAGGTGATGATTATGATTTTATCTCTTGAAGATGTTAGTTTTACATATTCTTTTAAACCAATATTAGATCATGTTAATTTGGTGATTAATGAAAAAGAAAAATGGGGTATTGTAGGCCAAAATGGTGTTGGAAAGTCTACCCTTCTTAAAATAATGACAGGCTTAGAAAAACCAGATTCAGGTAATGTAACGATATTAAAGAAATATAAAATATCTTACTGTCCACAAAATACTGATTTTGGACCTCATAAAACAATATATGAAACAGTACGTTCTTATATGACAGAAGAAACAGAAATATATCAAATACAGGCAATATTAAATAAACTTGGTTTATCTGACTACAATCAAAGTATTGATATATTATCTGGTGGTCAAAAGAAAAGAGTAGCTTTAGCTATTTCACTTATTAAAGAAGCTGACGTATATGTATTAGATGAACCAACAAACCACTTGGATCAAGATATGATTCTTTGGCTTGAAAAGTTCTTAGCAAAAGTATCTAAGACTGTCATTTTAGTTACACATGATCGCTACTTTTTAACTCGTATTACAAATCATATTATGGAGTTAGATGACAGCCACCTTTATACATATGTTGGTGGTTATGCCGATTATCTTGAACAAAGAGAAATAAGAAGAGAAAATGCTTTAAATGCTGAAAAGAAAAGACAAAACTTTTTGCGCACAGAAATTGAATGGATTCGTGCGGGTGCTCAAGCCCGTTCTACGAAACAAAAAAGCAGAATTGAGCGTTTTGAAAAAATCTCTGCTATCGAAGCTCCTAGAGAAATTAGTACATTAGAACTTAAATCAGCCGCAACGCGTCTTGGTAATACAACCATAGAATTAGACCATATATCAAAAGCATTTGGTGATAATGTTCTTTTTGAAGATTTCAGTTATAACCTATTACGTATGGACCGTATTGGTATTATTGGTAAAAATGGTTGTGGTAAAAGTACTTTATTAAAAATAATCTTAGGACAAATTCAACCTGACAGCGGTACGGTTAAAATTGGTGAAACAGTTAAGATTGGTTATTTTGCTCAACAAAATGAAGTGTTCGATGATAACCAGCGTGTAATTGATTATATTAAAGACTTTGGTGAAAGAGTCTATACTGCTGATCATGAAGAAATAACCGCAAGTCAAATGTTAGAAAGATTCTTATTCTTCAAAGAAGAACAATATAAACCAATATCTAAATGTTCAGGCGGAGAAAAAAGAAGATTATATTTATGTTCTATCTTAATGTCTGCACCTAATATTCTTATCTTAGACGAACCTACAAACGATTTAGATACAGACACAATGACGATTCTTGAAGATTATCTTGATCACTTTGAAGGTGCTGTAATGGCTGTGAGTCATGACCGCTACTTCTTAGATAAAATCGCAGATAGACTATTTGTATTTGATAATCATAAAATTTCAATTGTTCAAAAAACATACTCAGATTATTTAGATGAATTAGATAAAAAGAAAGAACCTGTTTCTTCACCAAAAGAAATCAAAGAGCTCAAGAAAAATACCAATCGTTTAACTTATAACGAGAAAAAAGAATTAGCTTCTATTGAAGAAGAAATGCCAAAACTAGAAACAAAAATACAAGAACTCGAAGAAGAACTAAATACTCTTTCTGACTATGCTAAAATCAAAGAAATTAGTGATTTATTAGAAGCTAATCGTAATAAATTAGAAGAAATAGAAAATCGATGGCTGGAGTTGTCTGAAAAAGATAAATAATCATTCAGTTGATTTATAATAAATATAAGTAGATGCTATTTTGTTCAACAATGCAAACATAACGAGGAGTCTTATATGAAATTAAATGCGAAAGAAATTAAAATTTTATCCGCAATTAAAAATTCTTTTTACGATGATTTTAAAATAGAATTTTTATTTCATTCTAACCATTTGGAAGGAAGTACATTCACAAAAGAAAACCTTGAAAAACTTTTAGATGAAAAAAAAGTGGTTGGCGAACATTTTCTTGATGATGTCATTGAAACGAGAAATTCTTTATATGTATTTGATAAAGTAATTAAAGACTGCGATGAAAAACTTGATAAATTTATGCTATTTGATTGGCAAAGAGAACTAAAGCGCGGTTCAGTAGACGAAGAAATACATAATACTGGTTGTTGGAAGAAGTATGAAAATAGATTAAGAAATATCGATTTAAAACTAGCCTATCCTGATGAAGTTGATAATCTTATGTTTAATCTTTTGGCTGATTGGAACGAAAATCCTAATCCTACAATTGAAGATATCGCCTCTTTTCATTCACGTTTTGAAAAAATACATCCATTTCAAGATGGAAATGGTAGAATCGGTCGTTTTATTATTTTAAAACAATGCATTGAAAGAGAAATTGATTTAATTGCAATTGATAATAAATATGAAAAAGAATACAAAGAAGCTTTATACCATGCCCAAAAAAGCAATGATATTTCAAAACTTGTAGAAGTGTTTAACAATTGTCAAATTCGGTTAGATGAAAAATTAAGTACGTACAACACTACAATCCAACTTGTAAAAAAAGAAATTGCTTCAACTAATAAATAAACTTTTTAATTTTCTGAGCATTATTCACCCTTATCTTTTCTGTTTGATATATTATATAGATAGAAGAAGAGAAGGAGAATAAAATTATGGCTAACAAGTATGCAGGAACAAAAACTGAAAAGAATTTATTAGAAGCATTTGCTGGAGAATCTCAAGCAAGAAACAAGTATACCTACTTTGCAAGCGTTGCTAAAAAAGCAGGATATGAGCAAATCGCCGCACTATTTTTAAAGACTGCCGAAAACGAAAAAGAACATGCAAAACTTTGGTTCAAGGCATTAGGTGGCTTAGGTGATACTGAAGAAAATCTAAAAGCTGCTGCTGAAGGTGAAAACTTTGAATGGACAGACATGTACGAAAGAATGGCAAAAGAAGCTGAAGAAGAAGGTTTCCCAGAACTAGCTGCACAATTTAGAGGTGTTGGTGAAATTGAAAAACACCACGAAGAAAGATATAGAAAACTACTTCAAAACGTTGAAGAAAAGAAAGTATTTGAAAAGAGTGGTGTTACTGTTTGGGAATGCAGAAACTGTGGACATATCGTAGTTGGTACAAAAGCACCAGATGTTTGCCCAGTATGTAATCACCCACAAAGCTACTTTGAAGTTCATGAAGAAAATTATTAATCATTAAGGAGGACCAATATGTTATTTTATAGGTGTGAAGGTTGTGGAAATTTCGTTACTTTCTTAGGAAATAAAACTGCTTGTACACCAAAATGCTGTGGTGAAACAATGAAGGAACTTACTCCTAATACTACAGATGGTGCTACAGAAAAACATGTACCAGTTATTACTCAAGATGGTAATAAGGTAACAGTTACTGTTGGAAGTGTAGAACACCCAATGTTAGATAATCATTATATTGAATGGATTATTCTAGAAACTTCTGAAGGATATTCTAAGAAAGATTTACATCCAGGTGATAAACCATGTGCAACATTTATTCTAAATGAAAATGAAACTGTTGTTGCGGCATATGAATACTGTAACTTACATGGTTTATGGAGTACTAAATAAGATTACTTATTTAAAACCACTTGCTATTAACAAGTGGTTTTACTTTGCTTAATTAACGCTTATCAATTACGTCGATAATTTCACCAATAAACATAAGATGTGGTTGCCAACCGCCATGAAGATCTGAATACTTTTCAGGAGTTGCGGCGTAATAGTCTTGAATACCTTTTGCTAAACCTTCTTTAGACATTTGATTTTGATAGATTTTCTTACATAAAAAAGTTAAGTTAGCTTCTTTATAAGTTACACTTTGTCCAAAAGCTATTGGTGTTAAACCTGTAGCTTTTGTTTTATCTTCATCTCTACCCGAATGAGAACCAATATATGCAAGTGCTGATCGATATTTTTCAGGATAAAAACTCACTGTAAAATAATCATTATCTTTTAAGAATTCACTAGTGTATCTTGTTGGATGAACATAAATCGTAATTGTAGAACATTTATTTCCTTCATCTCGCCAACTGTTACCAAAAGATCCCCAGCCAATAGTGCAACTATTATAGTGTTCTAAATCCCCTGCTGTTACAATAGCCCATTCCTTATCAAACATCTCAAACGCTTTATATGCTTTTTCCTTATAGCTTTCCATCTTCTCACCTCTATACAAAACATCGTATTTGCTTATTTCATCATATTATATCTTTCTTTAAATTGCTCTCTTTGTATATAATTAACGTATCGTTTCATTCTTCGGAGGATAATTATAATGTTTAAAGATGTTGTCATCATTGGAGCTGGTGTAACAGGCTCTGCGATTGCAAGAGAACTCTCTAAATACAATCTAGATGTAAGCGTTTTAGAAAAAGACGCAGATGTTTGTACTGGTACCTCAAAAGCAAATTCAGGTATTGTACATGCAGGTCACGATGCTTTACCAGGTACCAAAAAAGCATATTTTAATGTACTCGGTAGTAAACAAATGGAAAAACTATCAAAAGATTTAGATTTTCCATATAAAAGAAATGGTTCTATCGTTTTATGTTTTGATGAAGAAGATATACCAAAACTTGAAGAGCTGAAAGAACGTGGATTACAAAATGGTGTTGAAGGAATGGAAATACTTTCTGGTGATGAAATCAGAAAGAAAGAACCAAACTTATCAAAAGATGTCGTAGCTGCTTTATATGTATCTACCGGTGCTATTGTATGTCCTTTTAACTTAACCATTGCTTTAGCAGAAAATGCCAATATGAATGGTGTTGAATTCAACTTTAACAGTGAAGTATGTTCAATCACAAAAGAAGATAATTTATTCCATGTACATACTAAAGATTCAGAATATATTACTAAGTTAGTCATTAACGCAGCTGGTGTATATGCAGGCAAGATTCATAATATGATTTGTGAAGATTCAATGAAGATTACTGCCCGCAGTGGTGAATATTGTTTATATGATAAAAAAGTTGGTAATTTAGTTACTTCTACAATATTCCAGTTACCAAGTAAATTAGGTAAAGGTGTTCTTGTTACACCAACTGTTCATGGTAATTTACTAGTTGGCCCTAATGCGATAGATACGGATAATAACGAAAAAACAAACACAACTAAAGAAGGCTTAGATACAGTTCAAGAAAAAGCTTCTAGAAGTATAAAAGCTGTTCCTTATAGAAGTGTAATTACTTCTTTTGCAGGTCTAAGAGCCCATCCTGAAGGAAATGACTTTATCATCGAGGAATCAAGTGTAGAAGGCTTTATTGATGTGGCTGGCATTGAATCTCCAGGTTTAACCTGTGCTCCTGCTATTGGCGAATATGTAGCAGACTTAGTAGCTAAAAAAACTAATGCCACAAAGAAAGATAACTTTATTCCTTATAGAAAAGGTATACCAAGTATCGCTAACGCTACTAATGAAGAAAAAGCAAAACTCATTAAAGAAAATCCACTTTACGCTAATGTTATCTGTCGTTGTGAAATGGTTACTGAAGGAGAAATTGTTGATGCGATTCATCGTCCATTAGGTGCTACAACAATTGATGGTATAAAACGTAGAACTAGAGCTGGTATGGGAAGATGCCAGGCTGGTTTCTGTTTACCAAAAACAATTGAAATATTAGCTCGTGAATTAAATACAAATATTACTGATATCACAAAGAATGGCAATGACTCAAAATATGTATTTGAGCATAAGAGTAATTAGGTGAATGTGTATGAAGACAAAAATCGCAGTTATTGGTGGAGGTCCTGCGGGACTCGCAGCAGCTATAAGCGCTTATGATAATGGTGTAAAAGATGTTCTTATTTTAGAAAGAGATGAACAGCTTGGTGGTATCTTAAATCAATGTATTCATAATGGTTTCGGTTTACATACATTCAAAGAAGAACTAACCGGTCCTGAATACGCAAGTCGTTTTATTGATGAAGTAAAGAAAAGAGATATTCCAACATTACTAAATACAATCGTCATTGATATATCTAAAGATAAAGTGATTACAGCTATGTCTAAAGATAAAGGTATTTTCTTTATTGAAGCTGAATCAATCATACTTGCCATGGGTTGTAGAGAAAGACCTAGAGGAGCTTTAAATATTCCTGGTTATAGACCTTCTGGTATCTATTCAGCAGGAAGTGCACAAAGATTAGTAAATATTGAAGGTAAATTACCTGGTCATAAAGTAGTGATACTGGGCTCTGGTGATATTGGCTTAATTATGGCTAGACGTATGACACTAGAGGGAGCAGAAGTATTAGCGGTTGCGGAATTAATGCCTTATTCTGGTGGTTTAAAAAGAAATATCGTACAGTGCCTAGATGACTTTAATATCCCATTAAAATTATCTACTACAGTTATTGATATAGCTGGTAAAGATAGAGTAGAGAGTGTAACTCTAGCTAAAGTAGATGAAAATAGACAAATAATTCCAGGAACTGAAGAAGTTATCCCATGCGACACATTACTACTATCTTGTGGATTAATACCTGAAAATGAGTTATCCGATCAAATGGGTATTAATATGAATCCTGTAACAAGTGGAGCATATGTAAATGAAAGTTTAGAAACTTCTATTGATGGTGTATTTGCTTGTGGGAATGTATTACATGTCCATGATTTAGTAGACTATGTATCTCAAGAAGCATCTCTTGCCGGTAAAAACGCAAGTAACTATGTTCAAAATAAGCTACAAGAAAAAGCAAATACATTCATTCAAATTAAAACAGGTTTTGGTGTACGTTATACTGTGCCTTCAAAAATATATAAAGATAGAATGGAAAAGTTATTATGTGTTCGTTTCCGTGTAGATAACGTATATAAAAATCCAACAATATGTGTTTATTTAGGTGATAAATGTGTTCAATCTCGCAAGAAACAAATATGTTCTCCTGGTGAAATGGAACAAGTATTCCTTAAAAAAGAAGATATTGATGCAATGGAAGATCATGAAGAAATCTGCATTAAATTAGAGGTAGCTCAAAATGGAAAATAAGAATTTAACATGTATTGGTTGTCCAATGGGATGCTTACTTACTGTCACTTATGACATAAATGACCCTAGTAATATTACCGTTACTGGTAATACATGTAATCGTGGCAAACTATATGGCATTACTGAAGTAACCAGCCCAACTCGAACGGTTACAGGTACTGTAAAAGTAGCGAATAGGCATAATCTAGTCGTATCTGTGAAAACTCAAAATCCTATACCTAAAGATTTAGTCTTAACTCTTGCAAATCATTTAAATGAATTATCCGTAAATGCTCCAGTACATATTGGTGACATTGTTGAAGAAAATATATGTAATACTGGTGTAAACCTAATTGTTACAAAAAATATCATCTAGGAGTAAAAATTATGAAGAAATATATAATGTCTCTCGATCAAGGAACAACAAGTTCTAGATGTATCTTATTTGATAAAAATGGCGATATCGTCAATATGGCTCAAAAAGAGCTAACTCAATATTATCCTCATCCAGGATGGGTAGAACATAATCCTTTAGAAATATGGTCTTCTACTCTTGCAGTATGTTTAGAAGCGATGGCTTTTGTTAATGCAAGTTTCAGTGATATTGCAGCAATTGGTATCACAAACCAGCGTGAAACAACCATCGTATGGGATAAACATACTGGTACTCCTGTCTATTATGCAATTGTATGGCAATGTAAACGAACAGCTGACTATGTAGAAGAAATCAAAAAAGCCGGCATGAGTGAAACCATTCAGAGGAAAACTGGCCTAATACCTGATGCTTACTTCAGTGCTACAAAAATTAAATGGATTTTAGATAATGTGCCTGGTGCAAGAGAAAAAGCCGAAAATGGTGACTTATTATTTGGAACAATAGACACCTGGTTAATTTGGAACCTAACAAAAGGTAAAGTACACGCAACTGATTATACAAATGCCTCTAGAACAATGTTATTTAATATTCATACATTAACCTGGGATGAAGAACTATATCAGTATTTCAATATTCCTAGAAGTATGCTACCGGAAGTAAAACCATCAAGCTATATGTTTGGACATACTGAAGAACATGTATTAGGTGGAGAAATCCCTATCTCTGGTGTTGCTGGTGATCAACAAGCTGCTTTATTTGGACAATGCTGTTATCATTCAGGTGATGCTAAAAACACATATGGAACTGGGTGTTTCTTACTTATGAATACTGGTAATACCGCTGTTGATTCTAAAAATGGACTACTAACAACAATTGCCGCAAGTACTTCTGATTCTGTTGAATATGCATTAGAAGGTTCTGTATTTGTTGGTGGAGCAAGTGTACAGTGGTTAAGAGACGAAATGCGTTTAGTAAAAACTGCTGCTCAAACAGAAGAATATGCAACTTCTGTCACTGACACAAATGGTATGTATATTGTCCCAGCCTTTGTTGGTATGGGGGCTCCATATTGGGACCAATACGCAAGAGGAACCGCTATCGGAATAACTAGAGGTTGTAAAAAAGAACATTTTATTCGTGCAACACTTGAATCTATCGCCTATCAGACATATGATGTACTTAAGGTAATGGAAAAAGATTCTGGCATTAAACTTACTTCTCTAAAAGTAGATGGTGGAGCAAGTGCTAATAATTTCTTAATGCAATTTCAATCAGATATTTTAGGTATCGATGTATACCGCCCAGAATGTATCGAAACTACAGCATTAGGAGCTGCTTATTTAGCAGGACTAGCTGTAAATTTTTGGAAAAGTAAAGAAGAAATACAAGAAAATTGGAAGCTTGGACATTCCTTTAAACCTTCTATGACTGAAGAAAAAAAGACTCTTCTATTGAGGGGTTGGCATCTCGCCGTTAAATGCGCGCAAGTTTACGGTGAAGGAATGCACAACTAACCTCACTTTCTTAGAAAAGAGAACCTATTCGTTAAGAAAAATCCTCAAGGTTCTCTTTTCGTTTTCTTTAAAGTTATACTGCTATCTTTTTGACAATCAAAATAAGAATTATTGCATTTGTTACCGAGTTGTTAACCACTTATGATAATGTAACATTCACCTTATTTAATAGCCAATCTTCAATATTAAAATGCGTAATTCCATCTTTAGACATATCATATTCATCTAAGCTAAACACGTATTTTGGTGATGAATCTCTCACAGAATTAAATGCACCAAACTCTCTTTCAATAACGTCATCACTCGATAACATATAAGCCACTTGAATAAAACACTTCTTACCATCCTTCATAGCTACAAAATCAATTTCACCCTTATATGTTTTCCCTATTTTTACATCATAGCCCCTATATAATAATTCGTTATATACTAAATTTTCTAAAGCATGCGAAATAAATATTTTATTAGAATCACTGCATGCTAAAAGAAAACCGTTATCAACTACAAATTGTTTTTCAATTTGTCTTAAGGTTCTTTTAGTAGCTATGTCATATCTTTTAACTCTTGATATTAAGCATGCCTTTTCCAATTTTTCTAAATATCTATAAACATTTTCACAATATATTTTATCCGTGTTGTTTTGATTATAGTAATCAACTATGTTAGGAACCGAAAATTCTTTTGAAGCATTATTAATAATATATTTAGATATAGTAAGAAATGTTTCTTTATTAATCTTAGCTTTTGTATTACAAATATCTTTATCCACAATTCCATAATAAATTGATTTCAAGTATTCTTTAATATCCTCTTCCGTTTCATAATCCACACGCTGAGGCATTCCACCATATCTAATATAGTTATGTAAAGGCTTATCAGGATATTTCAATCCGTTTATATCGTAATAATTTAAAAATTCAGAATATGAAAAAGGCATTATTTTAAATTCTTTACATCTACCAACCAACAAGCTCGCTAATCGACCCGATAATAATTTTGAATTACTACCAGTCACAAATAAAGATACATTTTGTGTAGCTTTCAATGACGCTAGTGTTTTCTCAAATTGATTTACATGCTGAATTTCATCTAAAAAAATATAATATTTATCATCGTCAATTATTTGTTTTAGAATATAATCATTTAACTTAATGTAATTTTTGATTTTAGAAAATTTAACATTCTCAAAGTTTATAAAAATAATATGATTATTTTCAATTCCTTTTTCAGACAATAATTCTTCTTTGATTTGATCCAACAAAACACTCTTGCCACATCTTCTGACACCAGTTAAAACTTTTATTAAATTAGAATCATAAAACCTTCTTATATTTTCAAGATATTCATTTCTTTTTATTAGCATGATCTTCTCCTGAGTTAAGAATAGCATAATAAGTGTTAAAAATTTGAAATAATTTTGAATTTTTAACACTTATTCGCAATTATATTATCAATTTTCATGTTTTCTTTCCTATTATATATATTGATTCTTTTGATTGATCCCTATATTATTCATTCATGACAAATACAAAATATCTAAAACTATTAGACGCATACAACATATATTGTTCTAGAGAATTTGACGAGGATGATGATACTTTCACTTTGGATGATTTAGTTAACAGTAATGGTATATTAGGTGTTTTATATACTGACTATGAAGGTTATAGTGATATTCAGCTTAACTATGATGTATATCATGAATGTTATCTTTATTACTATGGTGAAAATGCCGCAAAATGTGATCCAACCTGTTTAATTCACACAGAAAAAATCCCTTTAGAAGTAGTCATTGAAGACTTCTCTATCGGGGATTATGATGGGTTTTATCAAGCTTGTGGAGATGTAATACTTAGATATACTCCTATTTCATCTCTTGAATAATTTCTACACCTTTACTTGTTCCTATTCTTGTAGCACCGGCATTTATCATGTCTTGTGCTTCTTTTAGTGAACGAATTCCACCTGCTGCTTTTACGCCTATTTCATCGCCTACTACAGATTTCATTAGTTCAACATCTTCTACTTTTGCTCCACTTGTACCAAAACCTGTAGATGTTTTAATAAAGTCTGGTTTTACTTCTAAAGCAATTTCTGCCATCTTCTTTATTTCTTCTTTTGTTAGATAACAGTTTTCAAATATCACTTTACTGATTACGTTATTTTCTCTACAAATATCTACGATTGTTTGCATTTCTTTTGTTAGATACTCATAATTCTTTTGTTTTAATTCATAAATGTTAATAACATAGTCTATTTCATCAGCACCTTTTTCAATTGCATCTTTTGTAGAAAATGCTTTCGTTTCTAATGTTTCTTGACCTAGTGGAAAGCCGATTGCTGCACCAACATGCACATCTGTATCTTTTAATAATTTCTTGCATAGCACAACTTGAGCAGGGTTAATTGCGACCATCTTAAAATGATTATCTCTAGCTTCTGTACATAGTTTTTCTACTGCTTCAAGCGTAATATCCGCATGAAGATTTGTGTGATCAATCATTTGTGCTAATTCTTCTTTACTTAGTTCTTTTGCCATTTTCTTTCTCCGTTTACATATACCATTTCTGTATGATAGTTTTCATCAAACACTGCAATATTAGCTTTACAGCCAATATTTAAAGTTCCTATATGATCAAGTTTTAATAAGTTAGCCGGATTAACACATCCTATTTGAACAATATCTCTAGCGGTAGCGTTACAGTTATCCTTTACAAATCTTGCCGCATCATTCATTGATATTGCACTACCTGCTATTCTTCCTGTTTCTATTACTCTTACTGTATTACCAACTTTTCTACATCTTAATTCACTGAATGTATATTCTCCATCAGGCATACCTTTACCAAGCATACAGTCTGTTATCATGATGATTTCTTCAGGTCCTAGTATTCTCCACGATGCTTTTACTACTTCTACATCATTATGAAAACCATCCATGATTAGTTCTTTATAGCTATTTTTATGTTCTAAAGCTGCTGTAACACATCCTGGATTGCGGTGTGTATGTTGAGACATGGCATTATATAAATGGGTAAAACCTTTAGCACCTAAATCTAATCCTCTTAGAGCTTCTTTTGCGCTGCTTGCAGTATGACCAATCATTGGAACAATTGATTTACGAACAAGATACGGAATAAATTCTTCCATTCCTTCTCTTTCAGGAGCGATTGTCATTACCTTTATATTCGGATTAGCTTCTAACATTTCATCTAATTCAAAAATAACTGGATCTCGCAAATATGTTTCATTCATTAGTGCTTTATATTCTTTTGATAAGTATGGTCCCTCCATATGCACTCCTAAATATTCAGCACCTTCTGAAGTAGCATCTTTCAAGCTCTTTAATACTTTTAATTCTTCTTCATGAGATAAAACCGTTAATGATGCTAGAAAACCAGTTGTTCCATCTTGTAAAAGTGATATACCAACTGGATTTACTGCTTCTTTACCAATTACAAAGTCTTTTCCTATTGCACCATGCATATGAATATCAATAAAACCTGGTTGAATAATACAGCCACACACATCAATTACTTCATAATCTTCTTTTTCTTCTAAATGCTCACCAAAATTAATAATTCCTGTTTCATCAAATAAAATATCACCAGAGTGTATTTCTCTTTGACCATCAATAATTAGCTTTCCGTTCTTTAATAATGTTTTCATATTATGATATCCTTTTTTATAACTGACCACGTAACACATATTTCTAGTTAAAGTACATACTTTCGTACACCAAATTATGGCTTCAGATATTAAGCTTAAACTGTAAACAATAAAAGGAGCTTAAATAGTATGTCATATAATCTAAAACCAAAGAAACCATCAATGATTGATTTCACAAAAAAATATGCCAATAACGAGCAGGCCTGTTATGATTTTTTCTTTGATGCTAAATACCCGAATGGTTATTATTGCGAAAAATGTGGTTGCACACATTATCATAAAATAACCAGACATAGAGTTGTTCAATGTAAAGAATGCGGTCACCAACAATATTTATTTGCCAATACTATTTTTCAGGATAACAAGCTTGATTTATATAAGTTGTTGCTTGGCTTATTTCTGTTTTTTAACAGCAATAAAGGTATTAGTGCTATGGATATGAGATCGTATCTCGATGTCAACTATAAAACTGCATTACTTCTATGCCGTAAATGTAGAATACTGATGGCTGAATCTAATTCAGATAAAATACTTGATTCTATGTTTTATGAAGCAGATACAGCATATATTGGTGCTTCTTCTGAAGGAGATCACAAGCAAGGAATGGCTACTGATAAGCAGCCATTTTTAGCAGTATTATCTACATTGCAGGAGAATAGATATCCACAATATTTAAAGTTGTCTGCTATTCCGAAGGATACAAAAGATATGATGAAAAGGTTCTTGGAAAAATCTATAGTCACAGGTTCAGAACGTACCCTTAATACTGATGCAAAAAGTACATTCAGTCCAATGAAAGAGAAGATTAACCTTAAATCAAATAAAATCTCATATGAAGAAAACAATCATAAGTTATATTGGATGAATATCATCATCGGCAATATTAAGAATCAGATAACTGGCATTTATCATGGAGTATCAAAAAGAGATATACCTTTATTTCTGCAGGAACAAGCATATAGATTTAATCATCGTTTTACTGGTAATGAAATGATGCAGAAAATAAAGAAATATATTATTCAATCTACTCCAATACCAAATAAATCAATTATCAAGGCTTTGAATACTGCTGAGCCTTACTTTACACCCTCATGTGTCTGATGGTCAGTTATATCTTTATTTGAAGAAAAGAAATATTCTGTAGTGATTAAAACAGCTACTGAAGAATATCTGAATGTATTAACTCCAATTTGTAAAGAGACATATGATTTCTTTGGAATGAAATATCGACCAGAAAAGAAATATAATGGCGAAGATATCTACCAAGCATTAATTTTTGCAAGTGAAGAAGAAAGAAAAAAACTTGAAGAAGAAATGACGGATTTGGAGTTTACTTCTTGGTTTCCTACGGCAACAGATATTATTCCTAGAGGTGGTGGAAAAGTATCTGGAATTGATGCATATCTTGAGAAAGAAAATATAGATATAAGTGAAACCATGGCGTTTGGTGATGGTGAAAACGACATTGAAATGTTACAACATGTTCATATAGGTATAGCTATGGGCAATGCTAATGAAAGTGTTAAAAATGTAGCAGATTATATCACTGAAGATAGTGATAAAGATGGAATCTATCATGCATTAAAACATTTTGATTTGATTTAGAAAACAGTATAATAAGCGATAGTAAGGAAAAGGATAAATATGTATACAGAAGAATTAATGAGATTTATTGAAGATAGTCCAAGTATGTTTCATTCTATTTTGACTATTCGTACAAAATTAGAAAAAGAAGGATTTACTTACTTGCCAGAAGAAACTTCATGGAAGTTAGAAAAAGGAAAGTCATATTATACAATTCGTAATCATTCCAGCTTGATTGCTTTCAAGATTGGTTCAGTTCTTGATGATTACCACTTCCAGATGAGTGCATCTCACAGTGATTCACCAACATATAAAGTAAAAACTGTACCAGAATTAAAAGGACAGGGAGAATATTTAAAACTTGATGTTGAAGGCTATGGCGGAATGCTTGATTCTACATGGTTTGATAAGCCTTTAACAGTTGCAGGTAGAGCATTAGTAAGAAATGCAAATACAATCGAAAATAAACTTGTATATATTGACAAGGATTTATTACTTATTCCAAGTGTTGCAATTCATATGAATAGAGAAGCGAATAAGGGATATGAATATAACAAACAAGTTGATTTATGCCCATTAGTATCATGTGGAAAAGTAAAAGTAGGCGATTATCGCAAGATGATAGCTAATAGTCTAAACGTTAAAGAAGAAGATTTACTAGGTTTAGATTTATTTTTAGTTAATCGTCAAAAACCGGTTATATGGGGAATGGAAAATGAATTTATTTCTGCACCTAAATTAGATGACCTGGAATGTGCATATGTGACTTTAAAAGGATTTTTAAATAGTCTTAATGAACATGATGTAAGTGTTTATTGTTGCTTTGACAATGAAGAAGTTGGTTCAGGTACTAAACAAGGTGCTTTATCAACATTCTTAAAAGATACATTAAAAAGAATTCATTTAGGTTTAGGTAAAGGTGAAGAAGAATATTATCAAGCTATTGCAAAATCATTCTTAGTCAGTGCAGATAATGCCCATGCTGTTCATCCAAATCATCCTGAAAAAACTGACAGTGTTAACTGTACTTATATGAATAAAGGTGTCGTAATAAAAGAAAGTGCCAACCAGAAATATACAACAGATGCTTTCTCAAGATCAGTCTTTATGGAAATCTGTGCTTTAGCAAATAAACCATATCAATCATTTGCTAATAGATCAGATGCTGCAGGAGGATCAACATTAGGTAATTTATCGAATACACAGGTAAGTGTTCATGCAGTAGATATTGGCTTGCCTCAACTTGCAATGCATTCTTCTTATGAAACTGCTGGTGTAGAAGATATAGAATCAACAATTGAAATACTTGAGAAGTACTATAGTACAAATATTCAAATTACAAACTTTGATAAAGTGGTGTTTCAATAATAAATATTTATAAATATGATGAAAGAGAGAAGAAGTGAGGTAGCTATTACTTCTTCTTTTTCTTTCTTTTAATAACTTAACAATCATGAGAAATA
>CAJJTI010000021.1 GCA_905194705.1 uncultured Solobacterium sp.
TTTCTATCACCTGTTAACATAACAACATTGTTAACATTTTCTTGTTTCATCTGTTTAATTGCATTTTTCGCTTCAGGTTTAACTTCATCTTTAATTAAGATAGCACCTAGATACTCATTATCTTTTGCAACATATGAAACCGTAGCACTTTGATCATTTACCTTAATATATGGAATATTGTTAGCTTCCATTAATTTTTGATTACCCACATAAATCTTATGGTTATCTATTGTAGCGATAATACCAGAACCAGTTACATTTTCTGTATCAGTCACAATACTTGTATTAATTTCTTCTTTTGTTTCATCTCTAAATGCTGCATAAATTGATTTAGCAATAGGGTGCGTTGATAAACCTTCCGCAAGAGAAGCTTCTCTTAATACTTCTTCTTTTGTTATTCCATCTTTTGTAATAACATCTGTCACTTTAAAAGTACCTTTTGTTAGTGTACCTGTTTTATCAGATACAACAGTATCAAGCTCTGCCATTAGTTCAAGATAGTTAGATCCTTTAACAAGTACTCCATTTCTACTTGCTGCACCAATTCCTCCAAAGAATGATAGTGGAATAGAAATAACTAATGCACATGGACAGGAAATAACTAAGAACGTACAAGCTCTATAAATCCAAGTCATTGGATTACGTGTGATAATAGAAGGAATAATCGCTAAAGCTAATGCACTGTATACAACAACTGGTGTATACCATCTCGCAAATCTTGTAATAAAGTTTTCAGTTTGTGATTTTTTCTCTGATGCATTTTCTACAAGTTCTAATATTTTAGAAACCGTAGAATCTTCAAATGCTTTTGTAGCTTCAATCTTTAATAAACCTTCACCATTGATACAGCCTGAAATTACTTCTTCTCCAGCTCTTACCGTTCTAGGTACTGATTCACCTGTTAAAGCTGCTGTATTTACTAAACTTTTACCACTTTTTACAATACCATCTACAGGAATCTTTTCTCCTGGTTTAATCACAAGAATATTACCAACTTCTACATCATCTGGATCAATAATTTCAATTGTTCCATCTTCATTTTCTAGGTTAGCATGTTCTGGCACAATATCCATTAACTGTGTAATAGAAGCACGTGATTTACCAACAGCATAACTTTGAAACCATTCCCCTACTTGATAAAACAGCATAACTGCACATGCTTCAGAATTTTCTCCTGTTGCAAAAGCACCAATTGTCGCCACAAACATCAAGAATGATTCATCAAAAGGTTGTCTATTCTTTATACCTAATAATGCTTTTCTTACAACATTCCATCCACTTAATGCATAAGGAATAACATATGCAAGAAAACTGTATAATCTATTTTCAAATATGAACGGGAAAAGATTTGCTTTATCAAAAATGGTAAATAACAAAAATACCCCTAAAGCAATAAGTATTTGTTTTAATTCTTTCTTCAATTTATTTTCCATAAGTTTTTCTCCACGTTTGTTTAAAAACATCATACAGATGACCGTATGATGCTTTGTTATTTTATAGTTCTACTGAGAAATCAGGTTCAATCTTCTTGCCTGTTTCAATTGCTGTTTTTAAGATTTCGTCAAATCTCTCATCTTCTGCTTCTAGAGTAAATTTCTGCATTAAGAAATTAACTTTAGCATCTGTAACCCCATCAATCTTTTTAATTGCATCTTCTACTTTTGCAGCACATGCAGCACAATCAATTTCACATTTGAACTTCTTTTTCATATTCTTTTCTTCTCCTCAAGCATAATCAAGTATCTATTTTTCTTCGATATGTTCTTTGCCCATGGCAATAATTGTCTTAACGTGTTCATCATCAAGATCATAAAGTATCGTTTTTCCACTTCTTCTAGAGCGCACAAGTTTAGATACTTTCAAAATTTTTAACTGATGAGAAATAGCAGATTGATTCATATCCAAATCTTCCGAAATTTCGGTAACACTTTTTTCACCATCAAATAAATCATATAAAATTTTTACTCTTGTAGAATCACCAAATAATTCTGCAAGTTCACATAATTCATCTTCATTTAATGGAATATGTTCTTTCTTTTCTCTCATGCAGTCTTTTTTCATATGTCCTTCCATTCATATGAATACTTTATCATATGTTCAAACGTTGTCAATAGTTATATGCATATTATTTGCTAAAACTATCATCAATATTCATTAACATGATATTTGAAGAATATACTTCTTTTGCAAGTATCAAAAGACTTAAAATAAAACCATCTTTTACTAAGGTATATGATTCACTTATTGCTTCTTCACTTAATAGCTTATGCTTCTCCAGCAAATGATATTCACACATTTTATCTAAATATTTTTTAGTTTCTTTTACTGATAAACCAACATTTTTACTTATTACATCTAAAACAACATAAGTCTCCTTATCCAAGCTACCTAGAAATAATAAAATATCAATAACTTTTTCACTAGCAAGTAACCCAAAAAGGCTCACATAATCTTCTTTTTGCATAACTAAATCTTTAAAACACTCACGCTTTTTAACAAGCATCATAAATTGCGAATCTATCGTAAGATTACCAATCATATACCCCCATTTTGAAGATAACTGTGCAAGATTTTCTAAACCGTTTGTTTTTGTAATAACGGGGGATCGTTTCCCGATTAATTCCATTACTGATTTAGGTGAAAAAGCAGCTAACGCACTAAGCCAAGCCATTTGATATGCTTTATCAAAGCGATTATCATCCTTTTCATCAAACTCTTTAATAATTGCTTCGAATATATCTTCTTTTTCACTTGTTTTATGTCCATATAATGTATCAATACTGACATTTAACACATCTGCTATTTGCGGAATTATTTCAGCATCTGGCATACTGCCTTTTTCCCACTTTGAAACGGCTTGGCCACTGACATGTAATTTTTCACCTAGCTCGATTTGCGTTAAATGATTTAAAATACGATATTTTTTTATATTCTCTGACAAGATAAACATAAGTATTTCCTTTTTTATGTATCTTATCATAAATTCAACCATTAGTTGAATTCACATCACTTGTATTGTTATAAAAATAGTTTCATATTTATATGAAGTATCACTTGATCCCATAATTAAATATGCATAAGCTTCATTTGTTAAATGATATCCCTGTTTCTCTATTTCATCTAATTTTGGCTGTAACAATTCTTTTGGTATTAACTCACCATGTCTTACTTCACATTTAAAATCACAATATAAGCCTTTAGATAGTTTTTTATATTCCAGTCTATTATCCAGTATTTTATGAAATAAGAATCCTTGTTCATACGAATATTGATCCGTCTGTATTTTACAAACAGGTATACCGGCACCATATTTTTCAAATAATATAGGAAATCGTTTTTCATTATCACTTGTTAAAGGATAAAAAAACATATCCTCTTTTTCTATGATTTTGAATGGAACTTTCAATTGTAGTAAAGATTGAATCTCTTTTGCATTTTTTATTTTCTGTTCGAGAATCAATTTTTCTTTTTCCAGTTCTATTACACTGTTACTTACAGATATTCTCGCTAAATCCATATCTCTATTCTGCATAAAAGCTTTAATATCTTTTAAAGAAATACCTAAACTGTTATAAAGTTTAATCATTACTAATAAGTAGCAATCATTTTCCGAATATGAGCGATAATTATTATCTTCATTTCTAGCCGGCTTAATTAATCCTTCAGATTCATAAAAACGAATCATGTCTTTTGATAATCCTGTAGCTTCAGATACTTCTTGAATCTTCATATTTTTCACCATTGACATTGGAAGCATTCCAACCTTTACACTAATACTGTGAATTATATCACAAGGAGGGAATATGAAAAAATTATTAAGTATTATGTTAAGTATGCTTCTAATTTCTTCTGTTACTGGATGTAGTTCTAAAACTAATTCTACAGATAGTGGAATGAAAGATGGAACTTATTCAAGTACACAACAGGGATTTGGAGGCGAAGTTTCTGTTACATTAACAATCGCTAATGGAAAGATTGAAACAGCAGAACTAGTTGGAGACAATGAAACAGAAAATGTTGGTAAAGCTGCATTAAGCACTTTATCAGATCAAATTATTGAAAAGCAATCTGCTGAAATTGATGGTGTTTCTGGTGCTACAGTTACAAGTAATGCTGTAAAAGCTGGCATTCAAGCTTGCCTTGATGAAGCTAATGGTAAAGAAACAGGCACTACTGAAGCTAAACTTCAAGATGGTACATATACAGCAAGTGCATGGGGATTTTCTACAAATAAAGAATTAACAGTTGAAGTAACAATTGCTGAAAACAAAATGACATCAATTGATGTTACGGATTCTGGTGACACAGATATTATTCTTAATACAGCAATTGAATATATGATTCCACAAATGATTGAGAATCAATCTGTAAAAGTAGACTCTACAACAGGTGCTACAACAAGTAGTAACGCAATTAAAATGGCTGTAGAAGACTGCTTGAAACAAAGTTTAAGTGCTGCCGGAAGTGAAGAAAGTGCAATTAGTGCGTTCTATACAGTTCCTGCAAAAAAGACTGATAAAGAAACAATCGATACTGACATTTTAGTTGTTGGTATGGGTGGAAGTGGTATGGTTACGGCAACTCGTGCAGCTGAAGCTCTATACAAAGCTAATGGAAATGATGCAAGTAAAGTAAGCGTTCTATCTATCGATAAAGCTGCTAAATATGGTGGAACAAGTGTTACAACAACTTCCCCAATGTCTATCAACCCATCTTACTTTGTAGAAAAGAACAATGGTGAAGAATATGTTGATGCAGATGAACTAAAAGCTGCATGGATGGAATATACAGAAGGTGATGCAAAAGAATTCGCTATCGATTATATGATGGAAGAATCTGGTCCTGCTGTTGACTGGTTAATTGACAATGGATTTGTATTTGGTGCTCCTGCACAAGGACTAAGTGCTCCATATAAAGTATGTGTTAACTATGGTGATCAATTTGCTATTCCAAAGAACGTTACACAAACTTACTTCGATAAACTTTATGATACATATACAAGTTATGGTGGAAAAACAATGCTACAAGTTGAAGGCAGAAGCTTAATCACAAATGAAAATGGTGATGTTGTTGGTGTAAATGCTGTTGCAAGCGATGGTACAGAATATACAATCAACGCCAAGAAAGTAGTTCTTGCATGTGGTGGTTTTGCTGGAAGTGGTGAAATGGAAGACAAATATCTATCTGATGAATATTACAACTTATCAGGTGGTGGAAGATACAACTTATTCGGTATGGCTCAAAACGATGGCAAGATGATGCAATCTGCTATTGATAATGGTGCTGCTACTTATAACATTGGTATGCCACCTATCAGTCACATTGGTGGTGCATATATGATTATGCATGAATTCCCAATTATTGAACTTGATACAATGGATATTTGGACTGGAAGAAACGCTACTCAATCTCTAAATGATATCCCAATGATGATGGCTGTAGCTCCTAACTGTCTAGCTGTTAACCGTAAAGGTGTTAGATTCGCTGATGAAACAACATTAGCTGCATATAAGAACTGGGGATCAGGTGCATATTACTACACAATCTGGTCAAGTGAACAAATTAAGAATATCGAAGAAAACGGTATGGAATTTGATACTATTGGTATCTTTGTTAACCAGGGTGGCTGGCCAAGTCATGTTGCTATCCCAGAAATCTATGACATCTTAAAAGCTGGTGAAGACATGGGTTATATTTATGAAGGTAATACAATCGAAGAATTAGCTGAAAAGATTGGTGTTGATCCTAGCACATTAGCTAATACAGTAGCTGACTATAATGAATACATTGATACTGGTGTTGCAAAAGATGGTATTGAAAAAGCTGATGTAATCTATGGTATTGATGGCAGTCCTTTAGAAGGCGACTATTCAACAAAAGAAAAAGTTGAAGGTGATGGTCCATATTATGCAGTTAAAGGTTCACCATGGTTATATTCAACAATCGGTGGTCTTGATGTAGATGAAGACTTACAAGTTCTTGATACAAATGGCAATAAGATTAATGGCTTATATGCTGTTGGTACAGATTGTGAAGGTGTATTATTTACAGAAAAGAAAGAATATGTAACTTATGGTGGTGCTGACCAAGGTTGGGCATTTACATCCGGTTATATTCTAGGACCTAAACTAGCTGAAGAAATTTCTGCAGAATAATTTTTACTTAAGTCATGCATTCGCATGGCTTTTTTTATCGAAAAAATTCACAAAAAAACCCAAGAAATTTTTATCATTTTTCTTAGGTTCATAACGTATATAAACTAATTCGATTCTTGTTGTACTAGTGTATATTTGAATCCTTCATGTAATCTATAAACTTCTAAATTTGGAAATTTATTACGCAAATGTTCAACCATACCATCCATTCCTGGCATCTCATTCACAGAATGATGTAAAAGAATAATAGGAATATGATGATCCAAGCACCATTGGTGTTCTATCCAGTTAGTTCCACCATCATCGGCCAACATAACGCAATCGGCACCCATTTTAATCATTTCTGGTAAATGTGTTGCTGCTCCTACTCCTGTAGCAAACACCTTAACTTTATAGTCAGGATCACCTAATATTTCTACATGATTACTACCGTAACCAGCAAGTGCATTTGCATATTTTTGAGCAATTTCACGAACTGTTAATGTTTCATTAATATATGCCTTTGTATGATAACTGTTGATTACTCTTTCTTCGAAAGGTAAACCTGTAAGATGATTTAATGAATCTGCTACACCAAACTTTGGAAACATGTCCCAGCCATCATGCAATCGATAAACAGTAATATCATTTTCTTTGCAGAATTTAATTTTGTCTTGTCTAGCTTGGAAATACCCCTGCCACATATGTGTATGTTCCAAATATAAAAAGTTTTCATGATCAATAATAAAATGAATGTCTTGTTTCTTCGCTTCTTCTAATGCTTCTTTTGTAGCTACCCAGCAAACCCCTATCTTATTAACTTCTTTATTATCTCCAGTTAAAATAACATCTCTTGTTTGAGAGTAATCCACCCATGTAGCTTCTTTTTTAATTTCCTCAATTATTTCATTAATATACATTTAAAGTTTTCTCCTTACTAAAATAGTAGCACACATAAAAAAGGCAAAACCAATAAAGTTTGCCTATTTTTATCCAATAATTAATTTAACGATTTCATCTTTTGGTAATGGTTTAGAGAAATAATAACCTTGTATCATATCTACACCCCATTTTTCTAGTAGATTCTTTTCTTCTTCTGTTTCTACACCTTCTGATACTACTCGATACCCCATATTATGGAATACAGATACAATACTTTGATAGAAAGAAGAAGTTCTATCATCTTTGCATATGTTAAAGAGTAATGAACGATCAAGTTTGATAATAGAAAATGGTAGTTTTGTTACAGTATTAAAATTAGCATAACCAGAAACAAAATCATCTAAGCATAAACCAATTCCTGCTCTAACAAATCCAGCAATCGCATCATTTAAAGATGCATTATATTCTGTTGCGACAGTTTCAGTAATTTCAAATTGAAAATAGGAATGAGATAAGTTGTAACTGTCAATGATATCCACAAAATGTTCACAACAATCTTTCTGCATTAAATCAATTGGCGATAAATTCATCTTTACTGTTTTAATATGCTGCATTAACACTTCATTTTCTTTAACAAACTTACATACTCTATGAAATTGCAAATCGGTTATTTTTGTAATCGTATGATTTTCTTCAGCTAACTCAATAAACAAATCTGATGCAATCCATCCTAGCTCTGGATGATATAGTCTACTTAATGCTTCTAAAGATATATAGTGATTATCCACTAGTGAAAATACAGGTTGATAATAAACCTCAAATAAATCTTTCTCTATTGCTTCGTCCAGATACTGTTCTACTTTTTGTTTATAGTAAAAATTATGTAATGTCTTATCATCACCTTGAATTATTTCAACCATTTCTATATGTGGTGATAAACCTTCCAGATATGCTGCATAATCCAGCATTGTCGCATCATCCAACAATCTTTCTGCATTTAATATTCCTGCTATTACTGTTGGTACACTTCCCTGGTTTTTGCTTTCTTGTAAATCTTCTTCGAAGAAACGAGAAATGGAAGATAAGAAATCTTTATATTCTTTTAATGATTCTGCTAACACCAAAAATCTCTTTCTAGAAATACGGAATACTTTTTCCCCACAAAGTTTTTGCAGTTTATCGGATGATTCGAGCAATAATGAATCGTTATTTCCAGCTACTCCCTTATTGTTATAATTCAATTGATAAACATAGATTGTAATAATATGAAATGTTTTCTTTGATAAAACAAGTTCATTAACTTTCTTTGCAAGATACGGCTTATCATACAACCCAGTTAAACTGTCAGTATTAGCATGAGGATTATTTATCGCAATAAATAGTGCTAGAATCGCTAAACTTACACCAAAACCTGTAGTCAATATTGTTTGATTTATACTTTGAACTAATACCCCTATTCCCGCTAATAAAAGAATTTCAAACAAAGCAAAAATCTTTCGTTTTCCAAATATCTTACGCCATCTAAACGTCATTAGACATCCTAAAACAATGTGGAAAAATGCTCCATAATACATAATCATATACCATGGTCCTTTAACATATCCTAAAGAAGGATCAAAAGAGAATAACATTTCTGTAAAGGGATTAAATAATACAATCCCCAACAATAGCATTGTAGGTATTCCCACAAGTAGTGTTTCAGTAATAGAAATAATTTTATTTTCTCTTAATGTTCTAATATAGCAAACTAACGCAAAAGGTAATAATGCCTGTAAAACATAGAAAATTGTTGTGGAAATAATTGCACTTTCTTTTATGTTAATAAAGTATGTACTAATCATTTCGAAAGAAACGTCAAGCGATGCAAGTACAACAAGACCCAAAAAGACTTTGTTGTTTAAGTCATTTGGTCGTTTTTGCTTAGTGAATTGCCACAAAATAAGCATTAAGATAATCATCGCTGACATAAGAAAATCTGTATTATAGCTCATTTTGTTTTTCTTTTACTCCTTCCGCATTTACTTTATTATCTAATTCTTTTAGTAAACTTTGTTGATAACTTAGATGAAATTTACATTTACTGCCATTGGATAAATTGTATTTTTTCACTTCATCTTCAATCAGTTGAATATATTCTTTTTCATCCTTTGCTGGATTTTTAATCACGGCAACAAATTCATCACCCTTAATTCTAAATATATCTTCACTATTTCCAGTAATACTGTTACAAGCTTTCTTTATACAACTACTAGCCGCAATAACAATTTCATCTCCCGTATCAAATCCATAAATCCGATTTATTTCTCTTAAATCATCAAGATGTATTAGTAACCATATAGTATCTTTCTTATGCTTGATTACTATTTGTTCATTCATGAATTTATCAAATGCTTTCTTGTTCTGTAACCCTGTCAATTGATCTTCCATCGACATTTTTTCATATATCGTCTGTTCAATGTGAAACGAAATATCATTAGATACCTTTTGAATAATTCCCAAGAATAATATGATAACAAAAAGTAATATACCAAACTGAAATATAGCATCATACCACGGTATTTGTAACAACCAGTATAATAAAAGTGCAAAAATACCACTTGCTCCTAATAGTCCAAAAGCATTTAGACACAGTTCTAATTCCTTAGTCTTATATTGTTTATATTCTTTCCATAATAAATAAGTCATACTGATTACACCTGTAAATAATAAGACATGGGTAATAGATAACATTTTTATAAATTGAATTTTAAAAACAAGATGCACAATACCTTGTAGTATCGCATTGCAATATAAGACAATACTCCAGAGTCTTGGTAACCATTTTTTATCTTCATGAACGGTATTTTTCACAAAATGCACCATAGGTACAGACATTAACATAAATGCATAGAATGATAATAAACTTCCTTTAGCGATAAATTTCCCATTAACTTGAAATAATCCAGAGTCTGTCCTGCACCAATAACTACATATACATAAAAATAACGCAACATCTAAAAATCTTTTTTCTTGTATACCATGATGTTTCATATAGCTGTAAATCGCTGATGAAATAATCGATAAGCAAAACATTGCCTGTGTAATAAACAATACAAGATTGGAATTTTGCATATGAAAGCTTGCCATTCTTTGTAAAGAACCTATAACTGGGGGTGAAATTAGCATTTTACTATCTTAAACATTTTCATAAGTAACGCATAATGGAATATCACTTATTTCAACTGGTAATACTGCATCTGCCCAAAGTTTCCCCTTCATCTGTTTATTTCTCACAAAAGAAGTATCTTGATATTTATATAAAATATTATCCCCAACAGAAATAGATAAACCATCTGTAACTTCATCAAAAGATATTACTTTATTAACATCTTCTGCACTTAAGCTGTCATTATATAAAACAATATTGTTACTACTGTCTTTTGGAATAAATCCAGGAAGTTTTACATCTATTCTTTTACCATCTTCCACTCTATACCACCCGTCATATAATGAAACTAATTGTGTATTATTTGACTCTTTAAATCCTGAAAGAAGAACTAGTACGAGAAAGAACAAGAAAACCATAATTACTTTTTCGAGTTTTTCACAGTGTGTATTATGTAACCTGGACATTTACTATTTCCCCTGTTTCTAAAAACAAAAACTAACATACACATTATAATTCGTCAAATGGAGATAGATGAGGATATTTTTTTACATATTAACAACTTTTTTAAGGGAATTTGATTTTTTTCTCGAATATAAATTATGAAGGAGTTTCAAATTACTGTTATTTCCGTATTATGTCACCACAATATCGTTGACACCACATTTGGTGTCACATATAATTGAGAGGTATTGTCTATATGTCAAAATGGGATAAATTATTATGCCGCATTTTAAATTTATCAAATGAAATTAGATTTGATGAACTAAAAAAGATTCTCGAATACTACGGATACACTATGTACTCCCCAAGAGGTGGAAGCAGTCATTACACTTTCAGAAAAATTGGGAATACACCAATAACCATACCAAAACATGAACCAATCAAAAAAATATATGTAAAAAAAGTAAAAGATCTCATTTTAAAGGAGGAAAAACACAATGAACAAGTTAAAAAAATATTTAGAGCTTAACTATCCTATGGAAATCATTGAAGACCCTGACGAAGGTGGCTATGTTGTTTCTTACCCAGATTTACCTGGATGCATAACAACAGGTGATACTATCGAAAAAGCTATCATTAATGCTCGTGATGCGAAAAAAGCCTGGCTACAAGCTGCTATTGAAGATGGTATTACTATTAACAAACCTAATGAAGTTAGTGCTTACTCTGGGCAATTCAAATTACGATTACCTAAAACATTACATCACCAACTAGCTGAACATGCTAAAAAAGAAGGTATAAGTATGAATCAATATTGTGTGTACCTTCTATCTCGAAATGATGCCTTATTAAATAAATGAAAAAACTACATATATTTTCAACAAAATAATTAATTGTTTTCTGTTTGCTCCTTTTCATTTGATATTTTAGTTGCAATATATAACGAAGCTGTTGCTTGAACTTTAGTATTTTGCACAATAGAAGCCTTGCCGATTAGCAATGAATAAACAACTTTATATAAAAGCATTTCTACTAAAGCTACAATAATCCATTTTAGAAAGCACAAAAGAAACGTAATAGTTGTATCACTATTTTTTCCAACTATTATTTTTGTTTCCACGAAAGATAGCATAATTCCAACAATAAGAATTAGTGTAAAAATGACAAATCCAAAATTTTCAACCATTTTTGCGCATTTTTGAATTAATAATGCAACATTATCTATTGATGTACAATCCTTTAAGCTTTCTGGTATTTTCTGCTCATCTATAACAAAACATCTCCTCTTATATTTTCAATATCATTATATCTTTTTTTGCCAAAAAATATCGAATTCAACTTGATAATGCAAACAAAAAGTTACTCTCATTTTGCGAGTAACTTTTTGTTTGTTATTTACTATTTTTAATGTATTCTGCACATAGCATTCCGCTTTCAAGCTGAACACCTACAAGTCTTTGAATTGGCACAACAGAGTATTGTGTCTTTTCTTCTACATATTTAGATAAGTTAACAAGTTCTTCTTCCATTTGAGGAATGATTTCATTTAACATTTCCTCTTCTTTTGTTCCTTTTCTCTTATCTCTTTCAAATTTAGCGCCACGAATTAATGAACCCCAGCTTAACATCAAATAGAATTTTGTGATAACTAAATTATCGAATTCTTCTGATACTTTGCATGGTTTTTCGTTATCTTTATTCTGTTTAGCAAAATTCACTTCTGTATCATAAGATTGTTTACGATTATCTAAAGATTGACGAACAATCTTAACAAAGACATTATCTTCTCCACATAAATCACGATACTTGTCAAAGTAGGAAGCCATCTTGTCTTGAATCTTCAAACGTTCCTCATTACCTTTTAGTACTGCATCTAATCGTTTATAAGATAATTCTGTTTGATCTTCAATTTTTGGTGAATAGAAGTAAGGCAGCTCTGCAACAAGGCAGAATGTTCCATATTTTGAAGCATATGAATCAGAGCTGTCACCACAAGTCATTGTTTTTTCAGGATGACCATCCCCATATTTTTCAGCATAGTCATATTCCTGTTTCATTGATAACATCTGATAAATAGCAGGTGAAAGTTCAGGAATAAATGGTGCTTCTGGTTCACCTAAATTTAGTGGTACCTGTCTATCTTTAGCTGCTTTATAGAAGCCGTCATATACTTCTTTCGCTTCGCGGGTAATGTACCAGTATGCTCCACCAAAGCCGGCATTATGCAAAGAATATAAGAATTCAGGTTTAGTTTCATCAATAACATCCATTAATACCTTTGTTTCTGGAATTGGTGTATCCCACTTGTAGTTTTTGTAATCAAATGGGAATGTCCATTCAGCTTGCTCATAACCAATTGGACGATAGAAATTTTTCGCATAGTTATATAGTGTGAAAGGACCTTTAAACCAGCCTTCATTTAACGCTGTACCATCCACATCAATACTCTTGATGAGATACCATGTATAATCAAATTCATTTCTGAAATCATCATGTTCACATAAGTATCTTGAAAAATATTCAAGCATCATCGCACCCATTGGTTCATTTGGATGAGGACAGCCAAACATAAATGCATTTTTTGAACCATTACCAATCTTTAATAAATAGATAGGATGTCCTTTACGTGATTTACCTGCTTCTCTAATTGTACAAATATCAGGAAATTCTGCTGCTAACTTCTTAGAACTTTCATCCATTTCATCAACAGTTAAAAACACTTTATAATCAGGTATATTTTTATATAAATCTTCAAAGTTCATACTTTTTCTCCTTTTAAAAGAAGGCAGAGGTACTTCCTCTGCCTGTACATCAGATTTTAGTTATTATTCAACTGGATCAAGCCATACATATGTTAGTTCACTGAAACCTGCTTTTTCTTTTGAACCACCTTCAGTTTCAGAGAATTGTGGATGACCATGAATATAATTCTTTGTAGGTTCCTGGTTAGCATAAGTTAAGATACAAAGCATTGGAATATCTTCTGCTAAATGAACTTGGATTTCCTTCATATATTCATTTCTTTCTTCATCAGTTGAAGCAGCTAGAGCCTTATTATATAATTCATCAACTTCAGCATTGCTGTAACGAGGAATGTTTGTTGAACCTGTTGTTGTCCAACGACGTCCTGCACCAAGTACATCTGGTCCCTGGAAACCAGCAAGCATTGTGATTTCAAAGTCATAGTTATCTAAGCATTGTTCAACCCAGATATTGTAATCTAGGAAGTCGATATTTACTTTAATACCAATCTTTTCAAGGTTGTCTGTACATACTTTTACAGCATCTTCAAAGCCACCTGTCATACATTTGAATGTTGTTTCAAAATAGTATCCATCAGCGTTCTTTGTATAACCAGCTTCTTCTAGAAGATCCATAGCTTTTTCAGGATCATAGCTAGGTTCTTTGCAATCAGGATTTAGAGAATCTGTATAAATATCTGGAATATAGTATTGAGCTGCTGGTTTAAATCCATTTGTAGCTTTTACAGATACATCATCACGGTTAATACCATAAGCTACAGCTTCTCTTACTAATGGATCAGAGAATGGTCCTTTTTCTAGATTGAATGTAACGTACCAAGGAGAAGGCCATGTTTGAACTGCAGTGTTATATTTAGCTGTATCATCCATGATACCTTGTAAATCACTTGAAGGAATAACTGTTGGTTCAACTTCATCAACTTCGTTATTCAACCATGCTTGATAAGCAGTAGTTGCATCAGGGATAACTGTATAGATAACTCTCTCTAGATATGGTTTATCACCATAGTAGTCGTCATTACGAACGATTTGAATATCTGTGCCTTTGTTCCAAGTATCAAATTTGAATGGTCCTGTTCCTACTGGATTTTGTGTGAAATCACCAGTTAACCAATCTTGACCTTCAAGAATATGCTTAGGTAGAACGAATGTTCCATACCAAGCTAAGTTACTTACAAAACTACCATCAGGTTGTTTCATGTTGAATACTACTGTGTAATCATCTGGTGCTGTAATAGTATCTACATTTACAAATACACTAGCATGAGCATATTGGTTATCAATAATTGTTTGATAAGTGTAAACTACATCAGCAGATGTAAATGGTTCACCATCATGCCATTTAACACCTTCTTTTAAATGGAAAGTATATGTTAATGCATCTTCGCTAACTTCTGGTAAGTCAGCTAAATCTGGAATTGCAGTATAGTCGTTTGTCAGTTTTACTAGACGTCCGAAAATATTTTGAGCAATTGCGTAGTTGTTGTCCTCAGAAACTGAATCTGGATTTAGTGTTGCTGGTTCACCAGATTGTTGAACAACGTATGTTCCACCTGTAACGGCACCTGTTTCTGTGCCAGTTGTTGGCGTACCTGTAGTACCTGTAGTACCTGTAGTACCTGTATCTCCACCACAAGCTACTAAAGATAAAGCCATTGATAATGTTGCTAATCCACAAAGTAACTTCTTCATTTAATTTCCCCCTTTCTTTGCGGTATCGGTTACATCTTCATTAGAGATGTTTCCTTCTGTTTTAAAACATGAAACTAAGCGTCCTGTCTCATCTTTTACTAAATCTGGATAGGACTTGAAGCATTTCTCACATGCAAATCTACATCTTGGAGCGAAGTAGCATCCAGGACCTGTATTAATAGGTGTAGGAGGCTCGCCCTCTAAGACAATCGCATCTTTATGAATACGAGGATCGATATCTGGTGAGTTAGAAATAAGAGCTTGTGTATATGGATGTTTAGGATGATGTAATATTTCATCCGTTTCACCCATTTCAACAATTCTGCCTAAATACATAACTGCCACTTTATCGGATATATATCTTGTTGTAGCGATATCGTGTGAGATAAACACCATTGAACTGCCTTTTTTACGTGTTAATTCTGTTAACATATTGATGATATCTGCTCTAACAGAGACATCTAGCATTGATACTGGTTCATCGGCTACTAAGAACTCTGGATTTAATAACATACTTCTTAAAATAGAAATTCTTTGTAACTGACCACCAGAAAGTTCAAATGGATAACGATCCAAGTAATCTTCAGCAGGTCTTAATCCTGCTTCTTCTAATACACTGATACATGTCTGTAGCATTTCATCCTGGTTATTACCAATCTTATGAAGCTTGCATGTATCCATTAAAATCTTACGAATTGTGAATCTTGGATCAAAAGTATCAAATGGATTCTGGAATACAATTTGACATTTTTTTCTAAAACTTAAGCGATCTTTTTTTAATAACTTGGCAGTTGATACACCACCAATGTAAACATCACCACTTGTAGGTTCTTCAAGTCTCATAAGAAGTCTTCCTAAAGTACTCTTACCACAACCTGATTCACCAATTACACCTAGAATTTCACCTTTTTCTAATTCAAAGCTTACGCCATCTACAGCTTTAATTGTTTGCTTTGTAGATTTCTTGCCATCTTTATGTTCAACTTTTTTCTGGGTGTAATAACGCACTAGATTATCTACTTTGATAAATGCATCCATCTTATTCACCCTCCGTTTCAAAGCAGGCAACATTCCAGCCTGGTTTAACTTCTTTTAGTTTTGGTATTTCCTTAAAGCAATGTTCTTTTGCAAATGGACATCTTGGCGCAAATACACATCCTGTAGGAAGTACACTCATATCAGGCAAGTTTCCTTCAATACCACGAAGATTTGTTTTTTCTCCAGTAAATGAAGGGAACGATTGCATTAAACCTTTTGTATATGGATGTTTTGGATTAACAAGTACATCTTCTACCTTGCCACTTTCCATAATTCTTCCTGCATACATAACAACTACATGTTTGCATGTTGAGCTAACAACCGACATATCATGAGTAATCATGATACGAGCAACTTTCATTGTTTTTTCAAGTTCCATGATTTCATTTAAAATCTGTGTTTGTGTAACAACGTCAAGAGCTGTTGTTGCTTCATCCATAATTAATACTTTTGGTTGAAAGATTAAGCTTAAGGCAATGGCAACTCTCTGCATCATTCCACCTGATAATTCATGTGGATAAGAAGAATAAACTCTTTCCGAAAGATTAACCATCTTTAATAGTTCATATATTCTTTTCTTTACTTCTGCTTTTGGTGTATTTGGAAAATGTACATGGTAGATATCTTCCATCTGTTCACCAATACGATGTACTGGGCTTAAAGCATTCATTGCTTTTTGGAATACAACCGAAATATCTACCCAGCGAACTTCATTTAATTCTTTACGAGACAAGCTCAATAAATCTTTTCCATTTAATACAGCCTGTCCTTCTATTTCTGTAATATTTTCAGGAAGTAAACGAAGGATACCCATGGCAAGTGTACTTTTTCCACTGCCACTTTCACCAACGATACCTACGGAATCTTCTTCTTCAACATTTAATGAAACATCCTGCACTGCATATACCGTTTTCGTAGGTGTATGATAGCTGATATTTACATCTTTTATTTCCAGCAAACTCATTTCACACCTCCTACTTGTTTGCGTCCATCTTTGGACTTAATACACGGTTCAACCCTTCACCAATCAAGAAGAATGTTAATACCGTAAAAATTGTTGCAATACCAGGGAATGTACAAATCCACCAGCACTTAGGTAAATAGCCTTTACCAGTATTAATAATCTGTCCCCAGCTGACTACGTTAGGATCACCTAATCCTAAGAATGATAATCCAGCTTCAGTTAAGATAGCACTGGAGATATTCATTGTTGTATTAGCAATAATTGGGAAAATACCATTAGGTAAAACGTGTTTAATTAATATTGACGATTTACTTTCACCCATAGCGATACAGCTTTTAACGAATGTTCTTTCTTTAATTGCTTTTGCCTGTGCTCTCATTAATCTTGCATTACCTACCCAGCTCGTTAAACCGATAACAATCATTACGTTTGTCATGGAGCTTCCAAAAGTAGCAATAATTAATAAAATCAAGAAGAATGTTGGTAACATCAAGAAGATATTCATAATTTCATTTAAGATTCTATCGGCTACACCACCATAGAATCCTGCGATACCACCAAAAGTTACACCAATTACCGCTGAGATAGTTGCAGCGATAAAACCAATCTTCAAGGAAGTACTTGCACCATATAGAATTTGTGAAAGAATATCATGTCCAAGGTTGTCTGTACCTAGTGGATATTTCGCACATGGCGCCATAAATAAGTCATCATTTAACAGTTTTGGATTGTAGGGTGCAAAATGCGGACCTGCAATCGCAACTAGTAACAAGACAGCTAATAATATAAGACCTACTTTTAATTGAAGGTTATGGTTAATAGTTGTAAGAACTGATTGAAATTTATTTTTCTTTTTCATATTCTTCCTCCTATTCATAACGGATACGTGGATCAACCCAAGCGTATACAATATCGACAACAATCATCATCACAGCTACTGAGCAAGACAGTAATAAGTAGATACCTGATAAAGTTGGATAATCTCTCTTCGTAATAGAATCAAGCATAAGTCTTCCCATACCAGGCCAAGCAAATACGATTTCTACCATGGATACCCCTGTAACAACATATGCTAGGGAAATGCCAAATACCGTAATAGTAGGAATAATTGCATTTCTCATTACATATTTATTAAAGATACGATTTTCACTCATACCTGTAGCACGAAGTGTCATAATGAAGTCTTCACTCATTGTCTGCAAGACACTGCTTCTTGCAATTCTGAAGTAATAAGGAATATTGATTAACGTCATTGTTAATGCTGGTAAGAACAAGTGCTTTGCAACATCCATGACGTGTTTCATTCCTTTATAGTTACCTCTTAAGCTGTACATACCTGATGTTGGAAATATCTTTAATGTTGACGCAAAGATTAGAATAAGCATTAAGCCAAGCCAGAAGCTAGGAGTAGAGTCAAAGAGATAAGAAATAGAGCATAAGAATATATCTACTTTTCCACCCTTTTTTCTCGCTGCATATACACCAAGTAGTGTTCCAATTAATACAGCTAATAATAGACCAGTTAAAGATAGTAATAATGTTGGTCCAATACGTGTTTTGATTAATTCCCAAACAGATGAACTAGATACATAAGAGTAACCAAGGTCACCATGTAAC
>CAJJTI010000022.1 GCA_905194705.1 uncultured Solobacterium sp.
AAAATAATATCCTCCCACGGAGAAGACGAAATATTTCACCCTTTACAAAACAGTACCATTTATTATGAAGATTTGATACAGGAATCAATTGTGACATTTTATTATTCGATTGATCGGTATAGAGAAGATCAAGAAGCTAAATTTACTACATTTTTAATGATTGTATTACAAAGGAAAATGATAACACTGACAAGAGGATATTTGCACAGTCATACAGTAGGTCTACACGATACTTTGTCATTAGATGAAGTATACCAGGATTCACCTTTATACGATTATATAGAAAGTAGAAATGTCTTATGCAATCCAGTATATAATTTACATGTTCAAGACTGTTATGATAATGTTAAGAAAGCTTTGAAAGATTTAAAGCCGATTGAACAAGAAGTATTTGCATTATGGGATTTGGGGCTTGGATATTCAGAAGCGAGTAAAGAACTTGGAATAAGTTATAAAGCTTTTGATGGTCATGTACAAAGAATCAAGAAAAAATTACGAAAAGCAGTATATGAAGCAGATGCAGGGCTATAATGCAAAGGAATTGGAGTAATTGTGGTAGTGACAATAGAAATTAAACAAAAGACGATTTTCAAAAAGAACTTTGATTTACTTGCTTTTATCAAGAAAGAAAATCTTTTTTATGGTTCATACAATGCATATCATGTATTAAGAGAAAATAGAATTGATAAGCATACAATTGTTTTTGATCGCAATGAAATTGGCAGGGGTATTGAAATTGATACAGAAAATAAAAATGTAATTCTAAGACTTCAATTACCTGCAACGAAAAATGATATTGAACTTTTTTATCATATTGCAAAAGAAATTGCGGTTGAACTTGGCTTAGCTTATTTCTTCTGTGAAGGTACAAAATTTACTTTTGATGAAATACAAACATGTATTGATAAAGATGAAAAATCTTCTATTCAAATATTAGAAAATATAGAGAAGAAGATATATCTAACAGGAGATAACAATATTGTTTTATTCTGTGCTCTTCATCCGATTACTTTTGGTGAAAAAGAAATAGATGAAGTAGAAGGGTCTTTATCTTCTTTTGCAAAGTTATTAAACAGGTTGCAAAATCAAAGGCTTTATTATGCAGTGCCGGCTATTTATCAAAAAAGAACAGGTGGAATGATTGTGGCTTTCCACGTTGATGAAGAAATGCCTACTGTTTTACCAGTAGAACCCGTTATATATGGGCCGAATAAAATTGAACTTAAAGATTGGTTTATCTTTTTTGCAGGTGGTAATACGATTCGTTTAGAAACATTTTATGAATATGTTCCTCGTAAAGAGTATTATGACAGTAATCATTATGCGGTTTGTTTGAGTGAGAAAGATATTTGTGAACTTGTTGAAAACCACTCAGAAAATCTAGCGACAGGTAAAACAATAAAAGGTTATTATTTCGGTATGATTATTGATTCGGCAGATTTGTACCAAAATGATAATAAACAAGATCCTTTAGCACCTTATTCACATATTGCGATTATTTTAGAATATTGCTATAAAAATAATCTGTTAAATGATAAATTTAATGAGGCTGTACCTGAATTTGGTAGAGTGATAGACAGAAAAGAAGATTTACGAGAGTTTGTTAAAAATAATCGTTATATAGCTGGAGAAGTTCGCATAGGTTTCTTTAATTCGACAACTAGAGCATTTATAGATGCTTATTACAATCTTGATGGTGAAGGTTATTTAAATGATTTGAAAGTTTATGGTACATCTACTGGGCAGTCAAAAGGATTCTTAGACATACCATATACTGAGAAAAACATCGAAAATATCGAAAAAATCATAAAACGTGCAGAAAATTTGTATTTTAGCCAAAAAGAGGTTGACAGAACGGAAGAACAAATCTAATATATCTCTGTTATCAGATACCACAGACAGTAACGGCTTAAGGCTTAATAATGTTACCGAGGTAGAAAAGTCTCACACATTTGAACTTTTTATGCCCTTACTGTTTTGGTGAGGGCATTTTATATGTTAATGGTTATCGATAACTAGAAGGGTAATAGGTAAACCAATGAATCAAGCGGTATTAGAATCAAAAAAGAATGTAGTTACTGAAATTAGTGACAAGTTCAAAAAATCATCTTCTACTGTTGTTGCTGAGTACCGTGGCTTAAGTGTTGCAGAAGTTACTGAACTTCGTAGAGCTCTTCGCGCAGAAGGCGTTGACATGAAAGTCTATAAGAACACATTAGCTGCTAGAGCTGCTGAAGATGCAGGCTTTGCAGATTTAAAAGATGTTCTAACAGGTCCAAATGCAATCGCATTCGGTCAAGATGAAACCGCAGCAAGCCGTGTAATGGCACAGTTTGCTAAAAAACATAAAGCACTAATTCTTAAGGGCGGTATTGTTGAAGGAAAAGTTGTCGATACAAATACATTAAATGAACTATCTTCCTTACCAAACAGAGAAGGTATGCTATCTATGTTATTGTCTGTATTACAGGCACCGGTTGCTCAATTCGCTCGTGCAGTAAATGCCGTAGCTGAAAGCAGACCAGCAAGTGCTGAAGAAGCACCAAAAGAAGAAACTGCTCCAGTAGCAGAAGCCTAAGGAAAGGGAGGAAAATATATCCATGGCAAAGTTAACACAAGATGAAATTCTTGCTTATCTTGATGAAGCAACAATCCTCGAGTTAAATGAACTCGTTAAAGCAATTGAAGAAAAGTATGGCGTTAGCGCCGCTGCTCCAGTAGCAGTAGCTGCTGCTCCAGCTGCAGAAGCAGATGCTGCACCAAAGAACGTTACAGTAGTAATGTCTAGCTTCGGTGATTCAAAAGTAGCTGTTATCAAAGTTGTACGTGAAATCACTGGCTTAGGTCTAGTAGATGCTAAGAAGCTTGTTGATGCTCTTCCTGCAGAAATCAAAAAAGATGTTCCTGCTGATGAAGCTGAAAAGATCAAGAAGTCTCTTACAGATGCAGGCGCAACTGTTGAATTTAAATAGTCTTTAAGATTTTAATCAATGAATAAAAGCCGAATAATATCTATTCGGCTTTTAGACCCTAAAGAGAAAGGATGCGATTTTTACGGATCAAGTACATTATTTCACCGATAACCGCAATCTAACATCAAACCGGAGGGAGTTTTCTTTCCGGTTTTCGGGGTATCTGTATACATTTACAACAGATGATGGTGTGTTTAGTAAAAACAATGTTGATTATGGATCTTATGCCTTACTTAAAGCAATAGAGAATGAGGATATAGAAGGAAACGTATTAGATTTTGGATGCGGGTATGGTGCTATAGGCGTTATCTTGCAAAACAAATTTACAAACAGTGTTGTGATTTCCAGTGATATAAATTCTCGGGCGGTTGAGTTAGCAAATATCAATTATCAAAAAAATGGTATGCATAATAAAGCGATTGTGTCAGATGGGTTTACCAATATTAAAGAGACATTTGACTGGATTATGTTAAATCCACCAATTCGTACGGGCAAAGCGAATATATACCATATGTTTGAAGAAACATATAGTCATTTAAATGATGCGGGAAAATTAGTGATTGTCATTCAGAAAAAACAAGGTGCTGAAAGTGCAATCAAAAAGTTAGAAACATTATTTTCTAAAGTTGAAATTATAGAAAAAAATAAAGGATATTGGATTATTAAATCTGTCAAGCAGAAAATTGACGGATTTAATAATTAATGTTAATATTATAAATTGCAAAAAAGCCAAAATTCAGTAAGGGGTTATTGTACCCTTTTCGGCGTTTCAGGCGATGCATGCGAAAGGATGGCGTACATGGAAAATAAAGAGACATACCACGTTGTGCATTACGGAAAGAAGTCAGAAAGACGCGATTATTCAAAGGTTTCTGCTGGTTTAGATTTACCAGACTTAGTTGAAATCCAGACAGCTTCATTTGAATGGTTCGTAAGAGACGGTATTCGCGAAGTATTCGAGGATATTTATCCGATTTACAACTATGCAGGCAATATCAAACTAAAATTCTTAGATTATGAGTTTGGTGAGCCAAAATATTCTATCAGTGAGTGCAAATATCGTGAAACAAATTATTGCGCTCCTTTAAAAGCGAAAATGGAACTTGAAATGGTTGATTCCGAAACAGGTGAAGTTATGACAAAATGGGAAGATGTTTTCCTTGGCGATTTCCCTTTAATGACACCTTCTGGAACATTCATTATTAACGGTGCTGAACGTGTTATCGTTTCACAGATTGTGCGTTCACCTGGTGCTTATTTCGATATTATCTCAGAAGACCGTACAGGTAGAGATACTTATACTTGCGAATTAATTCCAAGTAGAGGTACTTGGCTTGAATTCATGTCTGATGATAAAAAAGCTGCTTTAGGCAGAATTATGAACGTATCTGTTGATAGAAGAAGAAAGATTCTTAGCACTATCTTATTTAAGGCAATCGGTATGTCTTTAAATTTAAAGAAGGGCGAAGATGCTTTTGATACAACAGGAATGCAAAAATTCTTAAAAGCATTACGTTTCGAAATTTATCCGGATGTAATCGTTCCTGAAGAAGAAAGAGAATTCTTAAATGACTACATGCTTCTATATACAAGTGTATTTGGAAACTATGAAGAAATTAAGAATACTTTAGCTGCAGATAAAACAAAGACAACTCATGATGCTCTTTTAACGATTTATGAAAACCAGAGAGCAGATGAAATCGCAACAATCGATGGTGCGACAACATTAATGGATGCTAAGTTCTTTGATTACCGTCGTTATGACTTGACTAAAGCAGGCCGTTACAAGGTATTAAAGAAACTAAGCGTTGTTGACCGTATGGAAGGCAATATGCTAGCTCACGATGTTGTTGGTGCTGAAGGCAAAGTTGTATTCAAAAAGAACAAGCTTGTAGGTAAAGAAGAACGTAACATGCTTCGCGAAGAATTCAATAAAGGTATTTACTGTAGAGCATTACCATTCAAACATGGTTTCTCTCACCCAGTAACTGCTACAATGGATGCTTCTTGGACTACAGCTCTTGTTGGTAGAATTTTAGCTACAGATATCGAAACAAGTAAACTAAGCCTTGAAAGAGGAACAGTTATTACTGAAGAAGATGCTAAAAATATTTCTGCCGTTTGCGATAAAGTTACAGTTTATGCAAGTATTTTTGCAAGCAAAGTAGAACTAACTAACGATAACGCTAACAGCGTATTAGATTATGGTTCTCGTTTATATACAATCGGTAGAATTACTGAAAATGGTGAAGATTTATTTGATGAAAATGGTGAACTAGTATGTGCTCGCTATATTCCAGATCTTCCAGTAACAACATTATCTACAAGTGCTAAAGAAGATATTGTTGCTCGTGCCACAAAGAAAGAACCAGTTGTTGTTTGGCTAGTAGGTGCTTGTGTACAAGAAGTTACTGTATTAACACAAGATGGTCATAAAGTAAGAGTAATTGGTGGCGATCCACTAAATACTAAACATACAATCACAATGTCAGATATGTATGCACTATTCAACTATGAATTAACAATGCTTGATGGTGTAGGCTCCGTTGATGATATCGATATGTTAGGAAACCGTCGTATCCGTAACGTTGGTGAATTAATCCAAAACCAATTCCGTATCGGTTTAAGCCGTATGGAAAGAGTTGTTAAAGAAAGAATGTCTATTGCGGATGCTACAAACTTAACACCAAAGCAATTAACAAATATCCGTCCTTTAACAGCCGCTATCAAAGAGTTCTTCTCCAGTTCACAATTATCTCAATTTATGGACCAACAGAACCCACTTGCAGAATTATCAAATAAACGTCGTATTTCTGCGTTAGGTCCTGGTGGATTATCAAGAGAAAGAGCTGGTTTCGAAGTACGTGATATTCACAACAGCCACTATGGTCGTATTTGTCCTATTGAAACACCAGAAGGACCAAACATCGGTCTAATTTCTAACCTTACAACATATGCAAGAATTAATGAATATGGTTTCATTATGACTCCATACCGTAAGGTAAATAACGGTGTAGTAACAGACGAAATCGTTTATATGACAGCTGATGAAGAAAACGATCACGTTATTGCGCAAGCAAGCAAGATCGAAGATGGCAAATTAGTTGGTGATAGAATCGTTGCTCGTATTGCTGGTGAAACAGTTATGGCAGGAATTGATGAAATCGACTATGCCGACGTTTCTCCTCGTCAGATTGTATCTGTTGCGACAGCTTGCGTTCCATTCCTAGAAAACGATGACTGTACACGTGCCCTAATGGGTGCCAACATGCAACGTCAGGCTGTTCCACTATTAAATCCACATAGTCCATTTGTTGGTACTGGTATGGAACACCGTGTTGCTCGTGACTCTGGTGCAGCATGTGTTGCTACAGCACCTGGTACTGTTACTTATGTAGATGCAACTAAAGTTGTAGTTACAGAAGATAATGGTAAGGAACATGAATATGAATTAACTAAGTTCCGTCGTTCAAATGCTTCTACTTGCTTAAACCAAAGACCAATTGTTTGGGATGGTGAAAGAGTAGAAAGAGGAGATATCCTTGCTGATGGTCCATCAATGCAAAGTGGTGAACTTGCTCTTGGACAAAACGTATTAATTGCCTTCATGACATGGCATGGTTACAACTATGAAGATGCGATTATTATGTCTGAACGTATGGTTCGTGAAGATGTTTATACGTCTGTACATATTGAAGAATACGACTTAGAATGTCGTGAAACAAAATTAGGTCCTGAAGAAATTACAAGAGATATTCCTAATGTTAGTGAAAGTGCTTGCCGCAACCTTGATAGTCGAGGAATTGTTATGGTAGGTACTGAAGTTAAGGAAGGCGATATCCTTGTTGGTAAAGTTACACCTAAGGGACAAAGTGAAGTAACACCTGAAGAAAAATTATTATTAGCTATCTTTGGTGAAAAATCACGTGAAGTTCGTGATAATTCCTTAAAGGTTCCACATGGTGGCGCTGGTATTATCCATTCTATCCGTGTATTTACACGTAAAGACAACCATGAACTTCCACCTGGAGTAAATGAAGTTGTTAAAGTATATGTCGTTCAGAAGAGAAAGATTTCTGAAGGTGACAAGATGGCTGGTCGTCACGGTAACAAGGGTGTCATTTCTAAGATTATGCCACTAGAAGATATGCCATATATGCAAGATGGTACACCAATTGACATTATGTTAAACCCATTCGGTGTTCCTTCTCGTATGAACATCGGACAGGTACTTGAAGTACATTTAGGTATGGCTGCTAGAAGCTTAGGCTGCAAGTTTGCTACTCCAGTATTCGATGGTGTATCAAATGAAGACTTAAGAGATATTATGGCAGAAGCTAAGACATCTGCTGATGGTAAGTACTTATTAACAGATGGTATGACTGGTGAACCATACGATGAACGTATTGCTGTTGGTGTCATGTATATGATTAAACTAGCACACATGGTTGACGATAAGTTACATGCTCGTGCTACTGGTCCTTACTCAATGGTTACTCAACAACCTCTTGGTGGTAAAGCGCAAAACGGTGGTCAGCGTTTCGGTGAAATGGAAGTTTGGGCATTAGAAGCATATGGTGCTGCTCATACTTTACAAGAAATTCTTACTGTTAAATCAGACGACGTTATGGGTCGTACAAAGACATATGAAGCAATTATCAAGGGTAAAGAATTACCTAACCCAGGTATTCCTGAATCATTCAGAGTACTTGTACGTGAATTACAAGCACTTGCAGTTGACGTTCGCATGTATGATGACGAAGGCGATGAAGTTGACTTGAAGAAGATGGAAAAAGAAGAAATTGCTGAAACAGTAAAAGATGATATGAATCATCAAAACTATGTAAATGATGCTATGGAACAAGGCGGATTTGGAATCAAAGAAGGTTCTGATGATACTGATGTAGTTCCAGAAGCAGCAGCTGTTGGATTTGATGATTATGATGATACAGACGACAATGAATAGGAGGGCATAGAACGATGAATATTAATAACTTTAGTGCAATTAAAGTTGGCTTAGCTTCCCCTGAGACAATTCGTGAATGGTCATATGGCGAAGTTAAAAAACCAGAAACAATCAATTATCGTTCTCAAAAGCCTGAACGTGATGGTTTATTCTGCGAGCGTATTTTCGGTCCTACAAAAGACTGGGAATGTGCTTGTGGTAAATACAAGAAAATTCGTTACCAGGGTGTTATCTGTGATAGATGTGGTGTAGAAATCACAAAGAGTTCTGTACGTCGTGAGCGTATGGGACATATTGAACTTGCTGCACCAGTAGCTCATATTTGGTACTTACGTGGTATTCCAAGCCGTATGAGCTTACTGTTAAATGTTCCACCTAAGCAACTTGAAGAAGTAGTTTACTTCGTTAGCTGGATTGTAGTAGATCCAGGTGACACAAAACTTGCTTACAAGCAAATTCTTTCAGAACGTGAATTACGTGAAAATACAGCAATTTATGGACCTGGAAGTTTCGTTGCACAAAGTGGTGCTGAAGCAGTTCGTGTATTACTAGAACAAATTGATTTAGAAAAAGAATATAAAGAAATCACTACTGAACTTGAAAATGTAAGTGGTGATAAACGTAAGAAGTTAATCAAACGTTTAGAAACTGTTGATGCATTCAGAAAGAGTGATAATAAACCAGAGTGGATGGTACTAAATGTATTACCAGTTATACCACCTGATTTAAGACCAATGCTACAACTTGACGGTGGTAGATTTGCTACAAGTGACTTAAACGATTTATATCGTCGTGTAATTACACGTAATAACCGTTTAAAGAAATTACTCGAACTTGGAACACCTGCTATTATCGTTCAAAACGAAAAGAGAATGCTACAAGAAGCAGTAGATGCTTTAATTGATAATGGTCGTCGTTCAAAAGCTATTACAGGTGCTGGAGGACGTGCATTAAAATCTCTATCACATTCTTTAAAAGGTAAGCAAGGTCGTTTCCGTCAAAACTTACTAGGTAAGCGTGTTGACTTCTCAGGTCGTTCAGTTATTGCAATTGGACCAGATCTAAAGATGTGGCAATGTGGATTACCTAGAGAAATGGCTGTACAGTTATACAAACCATTTGTTATTAGTGAACTTGTAAATCAACAAATTGCAAGCAATCCTAAGACAGCTGAAAAATTAATTGACAAGCAAGATGCAAGAGTATGGGATATCGTTGAACAAGTAATTGCTAACCACCCAGTATTCTTAAACCGTGCTCCGACATTACATAGATTAGGTATTCAATCCTTCTTCCCAAAACTAGTTAATGGTCATGCAATTCGTCTTCACCCATTAGTATGTCCTGCCTTTAACGCAGACTTCGATGGTGACCAGATGGCAGTGCATTTACCATTAAGTGAAATGGCAAGAGCGGAAACTGAGATTTTGATGCTTGGTGCAAACAATATCTTAGGTCCTAAGGATGGTAAACCTATTGTTACTCCAGGACAAGACTTAGTACTTGGCAACTTCTATCTAAATATGGAAGCTACAGCAGAGGAGTTCTATAACAAAGCAGAACGTCTAGAAAAATTAGGCCTACCTAATGAAGCTGCTAAATGGAGAAGATATGGTGATAACGAAGGTCATATCTATAAAGATGTAAACGAAGTATTAATGGCATATCAAGTAGGTGTTGTACATTTACATACACGTATTGCTATTCCAGGTTATGCATTACATAAGACAGGCTTTACAGAAGAACAAAATAACAGTTACTTATTAACATCTGTTGGTAAGATTATTTTCAATAATGTATTCCCTGCAGATTTCCCTTATTTGAATGATGCAAGTGCAGAATCATTAAAGAAGACACCAGATTCAGAATTCGTTCCATTTGGTACAGATGTTAAGAAAGAAATTCAAAGTCGTAAAGTTACTCCTGAATTCAAGAAAAAGGATTTAGGTAACTTAATCGCTGCTGTATTCGATAAATATAAGATTAACGGTACAAGTGATATTCTTGACTCATTGAAAGATATGGGTTACCTATATTCAACAACTGCTGGTATGACTGTAGCATTAAGTGATATCAGTATTGCGCCTAACAAGGAACAAATCGTTAATGCTGGTAAAGAAAAGGCAGATCAATTAAATGCATTACGTGACAGAGGTTTATTAACTCCTCAAGAATGGGAACGTGCTTTCTCAGCATTATGGGACAAAGTTAAGAACACTGTTGGTGATACATTAATGGAATCACTACCTCGTATGAACCCAATTAACATGATGGCTGTTTCTGGTGCCCGTGGTAACAAGAACCACTTTACTCAGTTAGCAGGTATGCGTGGTCTAATGGCTCGTCCTACACAGAGTAAATCTCGTAAGGAATACCAACCATCTATTATCGAAGTTCCTATCTACTCATGTTTCCGTGAAGGTATGAGCGTATCAGAATTCTTTATTTCTACACACGGTGTACGTAAGGGATTAACAGATACTGCCTTAAAGACAGCTGAATCTGGATACTTAACAAGACGTTTAGTAGACGTAGCTCATGAAGTAATCGTTACTGAAGAAGATTGCGGAACTGAAAGTGGATACTATGTTGAAGATATTGTTGATCAAAGAAACAATTCAGTTATTGAAAAATTCTATGATCGTATCGTAGGCCGTTATACACAACAAGCTATTGAAGATCCTAATACTGGTGAAGTATTAGTTGATGAAAATACATATGTAACTGATGAACTAGCTCAAAAGGTAGTTGATGCAGGTGTAAAACATGCATATATCAGAAATGTATTTACATGTAAGAGCCATAATGGTATTTGCTGCAAGTGTTATGGACGTAACATGGCAACAGGTAACCCAGTTGAACCAGGTGAAGCAATCGGTGTTATGGCTGCCCAAGCTATTGGTGAACCAGGTACACAGTTAACAATGCGTAACTTCCATACTGGTGGTGTTGCGAATAACTCTGGAGATATTACACAGGGTCTTCCTCGTGTAGAAGAATTATTCGAAGCTCGTACACCTAAGAGAGTTGCTGTAATTGCTAAGATTGACGGTGAAGTAACAGATATTCGTCAACAAGACAACCGTCAAGGTATGATTGTTACTGTTACAAGCGGACAAGAACAAATTGAACACAAGTGTGACTTAACACAAGCAATTCGTTCTGAAATCAAAGTCGGTACAGTTGTAACTGCAGGTGAACCATTATCTGAAGGTCAAATTGCTCCAAAAGAATTATTAGAAGTAGCTGGTGTAAGAGCTGTTGAAGAATACATTCTAAAAGAAGTTAAGAAGGTATACTCTACTCAGTCAATCGATATTTCTGATAAGCACCTTGAAGTAATGATTAAACAGATGTTAAGAAAAGTCATTGTAGTTGACAGTGGTGATTCTGGATTATCTGTAGGACAGACATTAAGTATTTCAAGCATGGAATCTTTAAACAATCAATTATTTGATGAAGATAAAGCTCCAGCTCAATATAACCCATTACTATTAGGTATTTCTAAGTCAGCCGTAGAAACAGATTCATTCTTATCTGCAGCAAGTTTCCAGGAAACAACTCGTGTGTTAACAGAAGCTGCTGTTAAGGGTAAGGTTGACCACTTAGAAGGCTTAAAAGAAAACGTTATTATTGGTAAGCTAATTCCTGCTGGTACTGGTAGAATGGAATACCATAGAGAAACAACTGATCGTATCATTGCTCGTGCAGAACAGTTAAAAGCTGATCGTCGTGCAAAAGCTGAAGCATTAGCTGAAGCTGAAAAAGCTAAATTACCTGAAGAAGTATCAGGTAATAATGATTCTGATAGATCAGAAGATAACGCTCGTTACGAAGACTAAATAAATTAAAAAGCATTGAGTCACTTAGATTCAGTGCTTTTTATGTAGAAAAATAAAAAAGTTGTTAACTATAAATTAACAACTTTCTAGAAATAATAATTTAGTTTTCGTAGATAGGGTATTTGTTACATAAGGCAATTACTCTATCTCTTATTTTATCTTGTGAGGCATCGTAGTCGTAAGCAGTTAAATAGATTAAATCTGCTATTTCTTTCATGTCTTCTTCTTTCATTCCACGTGTTGTAACAGCAGGAGTACCAATACGAACGCCAGATGTTATAAATGGACTGCGTGGATCGTTAGGGACTGTATTCTTATTTAAAGTGATATAAACGGAATCACATTTGTTTTGTAATTCTTTACCTGTAATTTCTGTGTCTTTTAAATTTACAAGCATTAAGTGGTTATCTGTACCATTTGTCACTAATTTAAAGCCTTTTTCTTGTAAAGCATTAGCTAGAGCTTCAGCATTTTTAATAATCTGTTTTTGATATGTGACAAATTCTGGCTGTAGAGCTTCTTTAAAACATACTGCTTTAGCTGCGATAATATGTTCTAGTGGTCCACCCTGAGTGCCTGGGAAAATAGCTTTATTGAAGTTGAAACGATCATTAGCTTCATTATTAGCTAAAATCATACCGCCTCTAGGACCTCTTAACGTTTTATGTGTTGTCGTTGTTACCACATCGGCATAAGGAATTGGACTTGGATGAAGACCTGCCGCAACAAGTCCTGCAATATGAGCCATATCAACCATGAGATATGCGCCAACTTCATCTGCGATTTCTCTGAATTTCTTAAAATCTATAATACGAGGATAAGCACTTGCTCCTGCAACAATTAGCTTTGGTTTGCACTCTAAAGCAATACGTAATACTTCATCATAATCAATATAACCTTCATCGTTAACACCATAAGGTACTGCATGAAAGTATTTACCAGACAAGTTTACAGGTGAGCCATGTGTTAAGTGTCCTCCCGTATCTAAACTCATACCCATAAAGGTGTCACCAGGATTTAACATAGCGAAGAAAGCAGCAGTATTAGCTTGAGCTCCAGAATGAGGTTGAACGTTTGCATAGTCGCAATGATATAACTCTTTTGCACGCTCAATAGCAATATGTTCTACAACATCTACATTTTCACATCCACCATAATATCTTTTTTCAGGATATCCTTCTGCATACTTGTTTGTAAGAATAGATCCCATAGCAGCAAGTACTGCTGGAGAAACGATATTTTCGGAGGCGATTAATTCGATATTGCGATTTTGTCTATTATATTCTTCTTTAATTGCGTTACCAATTTCAGCATCTTCTTGTACAAGATAATCCATTAATTCTTTAATCATAACCATTTCTCCTTTTTATTTAGCAACAGTATAAAGTATAAATGTGTTGAATGATACAGTTTTTTCACAAACAAAGTATATGTTTATTTGTGGACAGTTACTCTTATTATCGATGTGGAATATAATGTTTCGTTTCAACAGCTAAAATAAATAAATTAAAAGGTATAATGAAGATAGTAGAAATAAAATAAAGATAATTGGAGGTGCTTATGAGAATTCATAGTAAAAAAGTAGTAACACTTGAAGGGGTAAATGATGCGATTATTGATGTAAATGAAGAAGGAAAGATACAGGCAATTATCCCTAATAATGGAACACAGGTAGATTTAGATTATGGCGATTATATGATTATGCCTGGAATTATCGATACGCATAATCATGGTTGTGCTGGTTATGAATTTGAAACAGTAGATGAAGAAGGGCTGGCTCATTGTTTAAAAGCTCAGGCCGCAAGAGGTGTTACAACAATATTCCCTACAACGACTAACTATAACCAGTATTGTTTATTTAATAAATTTATAAAAATGGATAATGATGGTGCACGTATTGGTGGTATTCATTCAGAAGGACCATGGGGCAGCAGAGTTGGTGAAAAAGGGGTTAATACAGGCTATCCTGAAGTAGATTTAGAAGAAGTAAAGAAATATATTGAACTTGGAAAAGGACAACTTAAATTATTTGATATAGCACCAGAAGTGCCTCGTGCATTAGATGCAATTGATTATTTAGTTGACCATGGCGTAACGGTAAGTGCCTTTCATACAAATGCAACATATGAAGAAGCTAACAAGGGCATTGATCATGGTATAACTGTCGCAACACATTTATTCAATGTAATGACAGGCTTACATCATAGAAATGTTGGTACTGCAGGAGCTTCTATCTTAAGAGATGAAGTATATTGCGAATTAATTTGTGATGGTTTACATGTATCATTACCAATGGTAGAACTTGCCTTAAGAATGAAAAATCATAATCAAATTATGATGATTTCCGATAACGTAGCTTTTGCTGGAGCACCAGTTGGTAAATATAATGGAGTGCTATTTGGAGAGACAGAAGACAGTGATAGAAGTGAATTACATGTAACAGAAGAGGGTTATGTATTAAGTAAAACAGGTAGATTAACAGGTTCTGGCTTACCAGTAATGTTTGGTGTAAAAAACTTAGTACAGAAACTTCATATGAATATCGAAGAAGTAGTAAAGATGAGCTCAGCTAATGCTGCAAGAAAATATGGTTTAAATACCAAAGGTACTTTATCAATGAACAAAGACTTTGATGCTGTAGTAGTAGATGAAGATTTCAATGTTCAAGCTACTTTTGTTGAAGGTAGAAAAGTATATGACAAAGATATAGAAGAAATACCATTCAACCCTGAATTTATTAAGTTATATAAACTAGATTAATACCTTAGAATCCATTTAAAACATGGATTCTTTTTTAGATTTTAAGTATACTTTACAGTATGAGTAATTTAGATGTAATAGAAAAAAATGCAAGAGAAAATCATGTTCCGGTAATGTTAGAAGACGGGATGGAATTTTTAGTTCAATATATCAGAGAACATGAAGAAATTGTAAATATATTAGAAATAGGAACAGCTGTAGGTTTATCAAGTATGAAAATGGCAGAAATAAGAGAGACTATTCATATTGATACTTTAGAAGTAAATGAAGAAATGTATAAACAGGCTGTAAATAATATCAAAGAGAATCATTTGGAAAATCAAATTACTGTACATTTATGTGATGGAGCTCTTTATCATACAGATAAAATATATGATTTGATATTTGTTGATGCAGCAAAGTCACAATATAAAAATTATGTAGAACATTTTTATGATAATACAAAGACAGGTTCTAAATTTGTTTTTGATAATTTGAATTTTCATGGTATTGTGGATAATCCTGATTTAACACATAATCGCAGTACAAAACAGTTAGTTGGAAAAATAAAAAAATTTCGCGAATGGATACAGAATGAACCTAGATTCAAAACTGTATATTATCGCGAAATTGGAGATGGTATAGCAATTAGTGAAAAGCTTTAGAAGTGTCCACTGCTGTGAGAGAAACCAGAATCATTTACTGTAGTACCACCACTGCTGGATGATCCACCACTATCCTTTGCAATTTTGGTTCTTGTTTCTGTCTTGTACAGGAAGACATCTCTAGAATTTGTAAGACTTGTTCCTTCAGGGACAATATAATTTGTAGCTTCAAATTTTTGACCTTTTGTTTTATGTTTACCAGCTTTAACAGCTGTGATAATAGCCGAAGCAACAATACCAATAGCTGCTGCAGCCACAATAGGTATATAAGGATTACCTTCAGGCACATCAACTGGTTCACCATTCTGATATTCATCTAGATAATAAGCACTGTCATTAATAAATGTAGTAAAAGCAGAGTTATAATCACCATTAGATAAATAGGATAAGAAATGATCGGCCAATTTTTCTTTACCATAGTCAGTAAAAGCAGCGTTACCATTATCACCATGAGCAGCAATATCATAACTTCTGTCACTCATCACAATGAGTAACAATACGCCATCTTTTGTTTCTCCTACACCCATTTCTTCGCTGTTGAAGATATATTCAGAATAATCTTCAACATTAGTAATATCATTGCTGTAGTCGGCCTTTAAACGTACGTAGATGCCACAATCATATTCGTCTGAATAAGTTCTGGCGAGTCTATTTAATTCTTCAATTTCAGTACTTGTAAGGCCACCATAGTCATCTTCTACATATGGTGTATCAGCATAAACAGGAATAACAAAGAAAATTGAAGCGACAATAAATAATAAAGCGATTAAAGATTTTTTTATTTTATTCATATGATCACCCCAATATTACAATGATTACAAAATAAGCAATAACAGAAATAACTGTTGCAAGAAGGAAGAATGTAAGTAACATTTTCGTTTTATCAATTGGTAAATCGTCACCAATCATCTTTCCTGTTTGACCATTCATAACAAATAAGTAATTCTTATTTTGCCATTTTGTCGCAAGAATCCATACAGGTAAAAATGCATAAGAAATATTATTCTCAGCTAAATTAACATTTTCTTTCTCTAAAACAACACTGTCATAATTAGAAACACTGTCAGTTAAATATTGAACAGCAGAATTTTGCATTCTAACATTAATCCTCTTTTCGTTGTCACTTGCAGTTACGTCATATTTATCAGCGTAGTATCCAGCAAGATAACTCTTTTGGAAATCAACCATTTCTTGATAGTTGAATGGTTCTACTGCATCCATAAATTCATCAGGCATTTTACTTGCAGCATCAGCAGGCACTTTTTCAAATTGAATTTTACCTTCACGATGAACTTCATAGTGTCTAGTTCTAGTGACCTCATAATCACCTTCTGTGTAGCTTGATACTTTTGTAGTATGATAATCAGCATCTGCATTAGCTAAGTTATCATATAACCAGAAAGGTACATATAATCCTTTAATTTCTTCGATATGGTTTTGATCACTAAAAGTTTTAGGTAAGAATGGTTTATCTGTATAGAATTTTTTTAAGTTTGAGATAGCTTTTTCTTTCTTTAAACGAAAAGGAATAATATAGTTTGGTCTTAAAGCACCTTCAAACTGAGTTGCGTTAATTGTTGGATTATTGCAATATGGGCAGCTTGTAGCTGCAGTATTTTCATCAACGATAATTTCTGCACCACAACTTGGACAACTGTAAGCATGCATGCCTTTTAATTCATCTTCTGACCAGTTCTGGTGACTGACGTCTTTTGATCCTTCAGTTTCTTTTTTCTCATAGAGGGCTTCTATTTCTGAAGGTTCATAGGTGGAATCACAATACTCACATTTTAATTTTTGCAAGTCACTATCAAAATGGAGTGGACCACCACAAGCAGGGCATTTATAATTCGCTATTGAAGCCATGAATTACCTCCTTTATCTAAAATGTGGGCAGTTTTCACTGCCCACAAATCTTCTTCTAAATGATTATTGATTATGGACGTTTAGTTCCGCAGTTGTTGCAGAAGTTACCTTCATTTACAGTTCCACATTGTGGGCAAGTCCAGCTTGCAGAAGGTTTCTTTGTTCCGCAGTTGTTGCAGAAATTACCAGTATTAACTGTTCCACATTGTGGACAATTCCAAGTGTTGCTACCAGCTTGAGGTTGAGTTGGAGCCTGGTTTTGAGCACCCATAGCATATAATTGCCCAGCAGTAGTGCCACCAACATTTTGTGCCATATTCATACCGATAAAGCCATTCATTGCACCAGAAGCGTTATTAGCAGCATCTTGCATTGCTTGAGCTTGAGCACCAACAAGTCTAGCAGCAGCCATGTTTTGATCTCTTAGTGTGCTGTCACGTTGTAATGCCTTAATTGTCTTTTCGTCTTCTTCGTTACCTGTGATACTTGAAATACCGAATGATACGATTTTGATGCCTCTTAGATTCAACCATTTAGCACTTAGTACTTCGTTTAGAATATCAGCTAATTCTGTTGTATGAGCAGGTAATGATGAGAAACGTACACCTGTATCACCAATCTTAGCAAATGCTGGTTGAAGTGCTGTTAATAATTCAGTCTTTAATTGTCCTTCAATTTCAGCTACAGTAAATTCACTTGTAAAGTTTGCACAAACGTTTGTATAGAATAGAACTGGGTCAATGATACGGATGCTGTATTCACCAAAGCAACGAACTGAGCTGTCCATATCTAAGCCGATGTTCTTATCTACGATGCGGAAAGGAATTGGATTTGGTGTACCATATTTGATACCTGTGATTTCTTTTGTGTTGAAGTAATAAACACGTTGATCATTTGCAGTTTGTCCACCAAATGTGAATCGTTTTCCAAATGTAGCAAAAGCATTTTTAACGCTTTCAGATAAACCACCAGTAAATACAGAAGGTTCTGTTTTTGAATCATATACATATTCACCTGGTTCAGAACAGATTTCTACAACTTTACCTTGTTCAACAATTAACATTGTTTGTCCATCTGCTACCGCAATAACAGATCCATCAGAAATGATGTTGTCACTTCCGCGGTTAACGCCGTTTTCTTTCTTTTGCCCTTTGACAGCCAAAATATTATTAGGAATAGCTTCACAATAGAAATACTCTTTCCATTGGTCACGAAGAGTACTGCCAGCTGCAGTAAGTGTTGATAATATTAAACCCATTATGTTTCCTCCTTTATGGTTATCTTCTAAACTCAATATACATTGAAAATATGCATATATCCAGCAAAAAAATGCAGTTTTTAAACTTTTTTTGCAAATTTATTAAAATTTATCTAAAAAGCTATTGCCAAAAATATATGTCGATGGTATATTATTGGAGTACGCCTTAATAGCTCAGTCGGCAGAGCGAGCGGCTGTTAACCGCTAGGTCACAGGTTCG
>CAJJTI010000023.1 GCA_905194705.1 uncultured Solobacterium sp.
GGTATTATTCAGTTAATACATGGTATGTCTGAACATAAAGAACGCTATTATGACTTTATGAATTATTTATCACAACAAGGCTATATTTGTGCCATTCATGATCATAGAGGACATGGTGCAAGTGTAAAAGATACATCACATTTAGGATATTTCTATACAAACGATATAACATATATTGTTGATGATGCTTATCTAGTTACAGAATATTTGAAAAATAGATATCCTACATTAAATATCTCTATATTTAGTCATAGTATGGGTACATTGGTTTCTAGAAACTATCTAAAAAAATATGAAAAGCATATTGAAAAGATTGTATTGTGTGGTCCACCTACAGAAAATAAGCTTGTTGATGTAGCATTATTTGCAGGAAAACTTACAGGATTATTTTATAAAGAACATAAACCTAATAAGATTCTGAATAAATTATCTGTAGGATACTACAACAAAGGCTATACAACTGAAAATGAATGGATCTGTTCTAACTTACAGACTGTGTATGAATATAACACCGATCCTCTATGTGGGTTTACTTTTACTACAAGTGGCTTTATGAATCTTTTCCAGTTATTAAAATCGGCTTTCATCAAAGAAGATTGGAATCCACAAAACAGTTCTTTACCTATATTCTTAATTGCAGGTGTTGATGATCCAGTCATTCAAGGAAAAAAGAAATTTAATGAATTAGAAGAGTTTTTGAAAGAAGTAGGTTATGAAAATATCAAGAGTAAACTGTACAAAGATAAAAGACATGAACTACTCAATGAAACAAATAAAGAAATAGTATATAAAGATGTTCTAGACTTTTTCTATGCTAATTAATACAGGAGGTAATATATGGCTTTTGATTTTAAGAAAGAATATAAAGAATTTTATATGCCTAAAAATAAACCTGTGATTGTAAATGTTCCTGAAGCAAATTACATTGCAGTCAGAGGTGAGGGCAATCCAAATGAAGAAGGTGGAGCATATCAGCAGGCAATTGGCGTATTGTATGCGATTGCTTATACTTTGAGAATGAGTTATAAGACGGATTATAAAATTGAAGGATTCTTTGAATATGTAGTTCCACCACTAGAAGGATTCTGGTGGCAGGATGATATAGATGGTGTGAATTATGCAGATAAAGATTCATTTCATTGGATTTCAGTCATTCGATTGCCTGATTTTGTGAATGAAAAAGATTTTGAATGGGCTGTTGAAACAGCAACTAAAAAGAAAAAAATAGATTGTTCATCGGCAGAGTTTTTGACGATTGATGAAGGCTTATGTGTTCAAATCATGCACTTAGGATCTTTTGATGATGAACCAGCTACAGTTGAACTTATGGATGAATATTTAAAACAAAATGGATATGCGAATGATATGAATAGTCAAAGACTACATCATGAAATATATTTGTCGGATGCAAGAAAGGTTGCACCGGAAAAATGGAAAACAGTCATTAGACATCCAATAAAATTAAAAGGCAACTGAAAGTTTCGTGATAGTTGGTAGAGCAACTTGAGCTGAATTTGTAGTATGAGCTCAAGAAAGGAGGAACTAATATGTTAATAGCAAATATAGCTGGTTTAATGGTTTTAATCATATGGTTAGTTCTAGCTGCAGTAGTAATTTATGTTGTTTATTTATTGATTAAAGCACTTAGAAAGTACATTAATTCAGCACCAGTTAGAAAAGAAAAAGAAGAAAATGCAAAAACACTTGGAGAAACTATAAAAGAGTATCGTATGAACTGCAACATGACGCAAGAATTTGTAGCTGAAGCATTAAGCGTCAGCAGACAGGCTGTTTCTAAGTGGGAGAGTGGTACTTCTTCACCAAGTACGACAAATCTAATTGCACTAGCGAAATTATTTGGGGTTGAAGCTGAAGAACTTTTAAAACAAATAAAGTAAAAAACATACCAATAAAGCAAATCGCGGATGGTATGTTCAGTAATGATGGTTTATTTTTAATAATCAATCATCATTTCCATTAGTTTTATTGTGATTTCAAACAAATCTTCGGTCTTGTTTTTCTCATTTTCCATAAAGATAAACAAATTTGTATAATCCTGAAGTAACTCTTTTTTGAATCCTCTATGCTTTGCCAAGAATAATTTAAAATGACTGCATAATTGATCAATAGGTTCTAAATGTTCATATGCTTCTTCTGTATTAGATTTATACATTTCTCGACTTAGGTTAAGCTGATTTGCAGTGTAAGTTAAAGATGTGTCTTCATCACCTATAAGGTGACTGCCAGGCATAATATGTTTTTTACATATTTCAAAGTTTTTTAGTCTTTGAGGTCTTCCGTTATTTACTCTCAAAGCAAAAGATTTCTTTTTATCAGTCGCAATCAAAATACATATTTTATTTCTGGAAATACCTCTAGGTTGTTTTCTTACTTTCTTGATTTTACCTATCTCTTCTTTATATTCTATTTTCGAAGCATCTTCATGCACATAGGTTTCATCTATAAATATCGGACTATCCAAGACTATACCATCTTGGTAATTTTTAAGTGCCTTAAATATCTTTTTCATCCATGACGATCCTGTAACAGTCGATATTTTGGCGGTTACACAGGCTGCAGATACTGATGTTCCATTAAGAATACATTCCAAGAATGCATACCATGCTTTAATGTTTATTTTTGACGAAAAGAATAAAGTGCTTGAAGCAATATTAAAGTTCTTTCGACAACTTTTGCAAATAAAACGTTGAGTACCATTTCTATCTTTTCCGTTTTTCAAAATGTTATGAGAATGACATCTAGGACATTCAGGTTTTTTATCGTTCTCCATAAGAACTTCAAAAGATTTAAAATCAGGGGAATGATATTTGTGATAATCATCAAGTATTCTGCTTAAAATTTGTACTTCAAAAACATCCTTACTTTTTTGCAAAAGCAAGGACAAATCCTTATAAGAGGAACATCTGGTCTGGCGTTTCATATATTCCTAATATCTTTAAGCAATAACTCAGCTAGGATATAGTCGCCAGACCAAGACCGAAAGGAATGAGTTATTGCTTAAAAACATCCTTTCTCGGTCTGGCTCTTATACTATATGCCGTTTATCTTTTGATTTCTATATCCGCGATTTGCTTTATTGGTATGTTTTTTAATCCATAACCCCAGAATGTTTTATCGTTTGTTACAACAACTTCACATGAATTTTCTTCACTTATATCATTTTCACAATACTCTTTACCTTTTTCACCTTGATATAACTTTTCATATTGTTTAGCAACATCTGGTAATACAGCTAAACAAGGATAATTAGAGTCTGTATCTTCTTTAGTACAATTTTCAATAACTACCTTTGATTCTTCCTGCAATGCATCATCTTTTGTATCTTCTAGTTCTACATATTCTGAGTCTTTAACATAAACAGTAATAGGAACATCTGTTTCATTACCACTGGTATCGATAGAATAAAGAATTGGATAATATTCCCCTGCTTCATCATAATTAATATAACCTTTGATTGATACTGACATTAAGCCATCCACATCATCATAGGCAGAAATATTGGAAAAATCGATTTCTTTGCCAACTACAGTAGTAAATTCATATTTAGTCAAATTAATATAAGGACCTGTAATATCATTTGTATTACTGATTCTTGTGTGATTACATCCAGCCAATAATATTGTGCATAATAGTAAATAACTTTTTCTCATATGACTATTTTATCTCATATTGTTTAAAAACTCTATCTTTGTTCTTGCTAACATTAAAGCACTTTAAAAGCAATAAACATCATAATCATACTTTCTATGACTTTTCTATTTATTGCTTTTTAATAAATAAGTTTATTACTTAATTAATTCAGCTAGTTCAGTATGCGTAATAATTTGGATATGATTTTCTTTTAAGAAATCAATTAATTCTTTACTTACAGCACTTGCTAAATCTTTACAGCGAATAATTGTATATGTTGTTTCACTTAATAAATCATCATCTACATAACCACAATGACATACATAATAACCTATTTCATGATCTAAACTGTTTTTTAAAGATTCAACTAATCTTGTTTTAACATCCACTTTAAATTGGTCTTCTACAGGAAATGATTTAGGGGTCCAGTCTACTGGTATTTGATATACCTTAGGATCATTACGGTCAATTCTCGTAGAAATTAAATCATATTTTTTTGCTACTTCTAAAGCTGCTTTTGCAGTATTAGGGGTACTGATAGAATGACTATGAATATAGGCAGGTTTTCTCCCCATCAATTCAATAAATTTCTTTACTTGATTTTCGGTTTCTGTATAGATTTCATCATAATTAAATGGATCTTCTTCAAAGTAATACAGTCCATTTTTCTTTTCTATTAGTTTGTTATTTTTAATATATTTTGTTGAAGGGATAAAATGTCCTTTTTCATCTACCAGACTTTTTACTTCATTTATATCAGATACAGGATATCCTGCAACATAGTTAATATCAATACCAACATCAATACCAGGGATATCTTTAATTTTTTGAGCACTTAGTTTACTGCTGGCCATATTTACAAATAGGCCTGTGTTTCTAACTACTCCATTTTTTATACCATATAAAATGCCATCAGAAACACCGTTTGTGATTCCATAATCGTCACTTTGAAAGAGTAAATACTTCATATTAATCACCTAAATAGTTTTCTTTTAAATATTGTTTATTAAAAGGTATTTTATCTGTTGAGTAATCAAAGACTTTTCTACCTTCTACATATGTATATAAAGGATTAAAATCAGCATCAACGACTACAAAATCTGCATCTTTTCCTTCATGAATTTCACCTTTTGAAGTTAGGCCATATTTTCTTGCAGGATTAAAACTACTCATTCTACATACATCAACTAAATCCATATTTAATTTCTGTACAAGATTTTTCATGCCAAAAAGTACAGGTTTACTGCTTCCAGAAAGTCTACCTGTTTTGCTTAATACAAAACCTTCATCAGTAACAGTTAATTCTTCTCTATCCGTACCAATATCTTTTGTCTGGCCTTTATATTTACCTTTTGGTGCTCCTAAAAATGCTGTATTATCGCTAACCATCATGATTCTCTCATGTGACTTCATTTTCATTGCTAATGCAATCATTGGTAAAGATACATGAAGTCCATCACAAATTAATTCACAATCCACTTTATCACTTAGTATAGAAGCTCCTGCTACACCCACATCACGATGATGTAAACCTGTCATAACATTAAATAAATGTGTAGCTACAGTTGTACCATGTTCTATACCCTTTAAAGATTCTTCATAAGTGGCATTTGTATGATATTGGCCAACGGTAATACCACGAGAAACGAAATAATCAATTGCATCTAAACCATGTTCTATTTCTGGTGCGACATCTACTAACTTTAATAAACCATTACCCTTTTCAATCATCTTGTCAGCTAATTTTAAATCTACAGAAGGATAACCCTTATTAATGCCTTTTTCACCAACTCTGCTGCCCCATGGTCCTTCAGAATGAATACCAAGTACTTTTGCTCCATCATTTTCTTCTTTACTGATTTCATAAAGAAGTGGATATTGTTGTTCATTACATGTTGTTGGAAAAATACCTGTAACCCAAAACAAGCTTGTGTTTTCAAACAGTCTAAAATACCTTTTTTATCTGCATAATCAAAGCGATATCCTGCCCCACCATGATTATGAGTATCAATAATTCCTGGAATGATATAATTTTCACCATAATCAATATCAGGCTGTATGTTTTGATTTCCATCAATTACTCTTTTTATTTTTCCACTCTCTATTTCTAGAAATGCAGGTTTTATTGTTTCGTAGAACACTACATTTTTACTATAAATAATCATTTTTTCTTGTCTCCTTGAAAGAAAGAAGGAAGAACAATGTTCTTCCTTCTTTGTTATTTTAGAAAATACCTAAGAACGCTAGAACAATTGAAACAACTAAGATTCCAAATACTAGACTAATAGGACGGTATCCCTTCTTAATTAATTTCATTAGTACAAATACAAGTACGATTGATAAGATACCAGGCATAATACTATCAATAACATCAAGTACTACTACGCTTGTCTGACCAACATTGATTGTCCAGTTTAATTTAACTTTAACCATTGTAGCTGTCATTGCACCAACCATTGATAGACCAACGATTGAAGCAGCTTTTGTTAAAGAATCCATTAATCCAGATGAGAATACAGAATCAATGAATGATGTACCCAAAGAATAACCAACACGTAGTAAATAGTATCTGCAAGCAATCTGGCTGCCACCATAAATTAAGATGAATAGTAGTACGCCAAGAATATTACCTTGTGAACATAGACCAATACCAATACCCGCAGCGATAACACGTAAGCAGTTGAAGAAGAATGCATCACCAATACCTGCTGTAGGACCCATCAATGCAACTTTGATGTTTTCGATAACATCATCATCAACTGATCCTTTAGTCATCTTTTCTTTTTCTAAAGCGTATGTTAGACCAGCGATAAAGCTGAACATAACAGCATGAGTATTGAAGAAACCGTTAGCTCTCTTTAAAGCTTTACCTCTTTCTTCTGGATCTTTGTATAATTCATCAATTGCTGGAGCCATAGTACATGTAAATGCGTTAGCTTCCATCTTAACCTGGTTAAATCCACAGAAAACTAAACCAGAGTTCAAGAACATTTTATGTAATGTTTTCTTTTCTTGATCATTATATGTAAACTTTGCCATTAGAAGAAATCCTCCTCACTATTTGCTGGTGTATTATCAGCTGAAGCTTTTCCAACTGCATTTTTAGCATCTAAAATTTTCTTATCATTGAAGAAGTACATAATTGCTACAACAGCCATGATAATAGCAATTGGTAATGTACCTAATCCTAGATATTTTGCTAGAACGAAACCAACGAAGAAGAAACCACCAATTTCTTTGCTCCAGATCATTGTTGTTAAGATAGCAAATCCGATACCAGTCATCATACCACTTGCAGCACTTAAGCCTCTCATTACCCATGCTGGTAAGCTTGCCATGAATGCTTCTAGTCCATTTACACCAAATGCAATAGATAAGAATAAGATAATGCATTGAGGAAGACGGTCTACAAATACACCAAAGAAAATTGTTTGTGCACGGAACTTCTTCATATCTCCAGAAGCTGCTACCTTTTCAAAATGAGGTGCAAATGAAGCAAGTACTGGTTTGTACATTTCATTAACTGAACTCATAACTGTTCCAATAGGCATAGCTAATGCTAAACCTGTTTCTACATCACTACCACTTATGATAGTATATGCAACAGCAATAATACTAGCTGCCATTGCATCTGCAGGAACACTACCACCGATTGCACTAATACCCATGAATATAGATTCAAGAGTAGCTCCCATTACAATACCTGTTTGAATATCCCCTAAAAATAATCCTGTGATTGTTGCAATCACAATTGGACGCTGGAATGTCTGCCAAGCAAGAGTACGATCAATCGCATTGCCAAGCCACCAAGCCAACGCACACATTAAGCCTTGTTGTACCATGTTTTCTTATCTCCTTTACTTTAATACTTTGGCTAAATCTTCAACTGGTTCTTCTGGTGTTGTTTGGTATTCACACTTTAAACCAGTAGCTAACAATTCTCTGAATTCTTGAATTTCATCATCATCGCAATAAATGTTATTGCCATATGCCTTACGAGGTTTACCAGGTTTTTCTGGAGCAACTCTTCCATAATTACCAACATTGATATATGGAATACCACTCACTGCCTTAACAACCTTTAATGCATCACTTGGACAATTTACTAATACAAGAATCTTTAATCCTTCGCATCTTGGATCGTTTAATAGTTTAATTGAATCATCAACTGTTTTAATTGCTGTCTTAATTCCTGATGGAGCAGCCATCATTAGTGACTTTTTAATAATGTCACTTTTTGCTGCACTGTCATTTGCCACTACAATGTGATCTACACCTGTATGACGGCTCCATTTAATGGCAATCTGTCCATGAATCAATCTTTCATCAATTCTAAATAACTTAATCATCCTTCATCACTCCTTTTGATGTATGCGTTTTCACTACAAGTAATATAAAATGATTGCAACACTCATTCCACGTTATTTTTTGTGAACTTGTTCATGTAATTTCTATATTTGCATGAAACTTCGTGCAAAAAGTTTAGATATAAAAAAAACTATTAACGCGTATTGTTAATAGTTCGAGTAATTTAAAGTACTCAGTGGTGTGGCTACCCCTTTAACTATAACCGTGGTGTGGTCATCAATATAACACCCGAGTGGTTTTTATATAACAATTGTGTGGTCATTATGCAGTAAATTAAAAACTCCTTAACTTATAATTGAGTTTGACTGTAAACAAATATAAGAAAGGAGTTTTTATAATGGATACTAATATCCGAAATAAGTTTATCACGAACATACTTAATGTTGATGATAAAGATATTGATTCATTAGATTGTATCGATGACTCAAATGGTAATTTAACACTTACCATTAAATTGTTAAGAAAAGAAAGTGATGTTTGTCCGGCATGTGACAAACCAGGAAGAATACATGGTTATAATACGAAAAAACTTAACCATTCTATTTTTGCTAATAGAAAATGTATTATTATTTTCAAACAGAGAAGATATAAATGTGTAGATTGTGATTTAACATTTTCAGAATCGAACCCTTTTGCAAAAAGAAATGGAAAAATCACTCATGAAACAAAAATAAATGTTCTGAAAGATCTCAAGAGAACTAATGTCACATATAACCAGGTCGCTGGAAGATATAATATTACAGCTACTGAAGTTCAAAGAATTTTTGATAAACATGTAAATATTGAACCTCATGCTTTACCAGAAGCTTTATCAATTGATGAACATTACTTTCCAAATAGTGATTATGATGGTTTATATATGTTTATTATGATGGATTTCAGAACAGGAGAGCTTATTGATATCTATCCTGACAGGAAAAAAAGTTATCTGATATCTAAATTTTCAGCCATCAAGAATAGAACGTATAACGATAAAACACATACTAGCGAATTAAGTAGAGTGAAATATATTTCAATGGATCTCAATGATTATTATAGACAAGTATGCAAATTATATTTTCCTAACGCCATTATCTGTGCCGACGAATTTCATGTCATAAAAAATTTAAATGATTATTTTGATAATGTCAGAAAAAGATGTAGAAGAAATTGTGACAGTGATTTGTATATATATCTGCTTACTAAGTTTGAATGTGTTTTAAGTGTTGATGCAGATTTAGATAATATCGGTAAATATAACAGGAAACTTGGAAGATACATCAATTACCGTGGCATAAGAGAATTGATTTTTGAAGCTTTTCCAGATATAAGGATAGCTTATGAATTAAAAGAAGATTATATATCATTTAATAGAACTGCTACATTAAACAATGCTGAAATTGAACTTGAAAAACTAATTGAAGCTTTTAAAAACTGCAGCATTAAAGAATATAAAGCATTCTCGTCATTACTTATTAACTGGGAAAAAGAAATAGTTAATTCATTTATTGTTATAGAGGGTAAAAGAATAAATAATTCATTTATTGAATCAAGAAACAGACAAATAGGTTCACTAATTTATAACGCTAATGGATTATCTAATTTCAAAAGAACCAGAAACAGAATAATGTACTGTATCAACAAAAATGATACATATTCAATTTAAATAAAAAGAAAAGATATAGTTTACAGTCAGCAGGTCAACACCTGCTTTTATAAATCTATATCTTATAAAACCACACAATTGTTATAGTCAAACCACAATTTTGTTATAACTAAACCACATGGTTGTTATAGAGGGAACCACTCTCTATGTTAAATTCCCATAGTTCGTATTTTAGCCATTGATTAAACCTTCATAAACAATGGAATTTAAATATTCGATATTGTTAGCTTGTATAAATTCTTCTCTATTTTTGCTAAATCGCATTAGATAATATACAACCTGCTCTATATATTTGAATTTCTGGAAATCTTCTCCAAAATCTACACTCAAGAAAATAATGTAATTTATATCTCTATCTTCCACAACACCTTTTTTCTTTAATTGATATAGTTCAAAACAATTGCCTTTTGTGTATTGTGTGTCGCACATAATAAACCAGACATTATCAGCTAAATGATACGATGAAGAATCTTGAAGTTTTTCCATCAATCCTTTTATACTTCCAGTATCTTTACCATTTTTATAGGCAAGCATCTGCATAAATGAAGACGGTGTATCAAATTCATAATCTTCATAAATACATTCTTTAGAAAAATGAAAATCTTCTAATATATCTGTAATCATATAGTTCTTTACAATTATTTTGTTATACAAATCCTGTATCTGTTCATTTGTAATAATCTGGCTTACAGACATATAAGGAATATCATAGCGATAAGAATAATCAGGAAAATTCAATAAAATATAATCATAATCATATTTATCATACATTCTCATCTCATAATATTCATGTATATCTATTCGTTTAAACCATTCTTTGTTATATCGTTTTAATATCTTATTTTTTATAATTTCTGATCCAAGATTACCATTACGGCTGCAGATAGCTAGAGATAGTGGTTGATAGTCAAAAGAAATTGAAGAAATTAAATGATAAATTCTCACTGCTAATACAGTTACATCAGCATTGCTAAAAGATGTCTGGTATTTTTCACCAATCATCTGGATTACTTTTTCTGCCATTATGCTGACTACGCCAGAATATAATAATGAAGTACCCGCCATTGCCTTTTCAAGATATAAGTAAGAATTGATACCAAGATCCATTTTTGCAGCTATTGCCACAAGTCCACTTTCAATTACTTTGTTACAATTACTAATTTGTGTTAAATCTATATGAAATTCATCTTGAACTATTCTAATTGTTAAATTTCTTAATTCTACAATTTTATGATAAATACATGAAAAGTCTTTTTTTATATCTGTGGAGCAATCATAATCTCCAGCTATAATTAATAATATTTCTGTACTGTCTATTTCTTCTTCAGGAAGGTTGATACCTTCTAGTGTATTTAGCTCTGAAACAATATCTTTTGCTAAAGAACGATATGGATAATGTTCCAGTTTAGTTATTGTTTTCTTAGGCAAATGTAAATAAGATCCTTCTTTCGCACGATTGTTTGCTAAAAAATAATATTTGCATAAACGGTTAATTGATTTATCAATAACACAAGTATGTGACTTACGTAAATGTTTCAATACAATTTGACGAATATTTTCTTTCGTTTTTTCATCACATTCAAAGTATGCTGAAAATGATAAATCTTTATACAGATAAATTGCTTTAAAATAATGCTTTTCTAATAGCTCAATCATGCACATACGTTTTCCAAATTCATTACCTGTAACCTTGATTCCTTTATCTTTTTTTGAATCAATAGATAATTGATAACTATTTAGAAAGTTACGAGCATCTTTTAAATCTTTTCGTATAGCGCTGACTGATAAATATAAAGATGAAGCGATATCTTCAATTTTAATAAAATCATTACTTGCAATAATCATACGTAAAATATCATTTCTTCGACTGTATGTACTTTCCTTTGTATAATTAATTGCATTAAAACTAATATCTAGCTGTTCTTTTACTGGATCAAAGATAGAATGATCATCAACTTCCAGCCAATATCCAACACCATTCTTGCTTTCTAATCTTGCACCACTTGCAATAGCAAATTGTTTCAAATCTTCTATATCACTTTTAAAAGTACGGACAGATACACCTATTTCTTCTACAAGTTCTTCACTTCTTGCCGGACTATTCTTTGTAGAAAGAATATAGAATTCATACAGTAATCTTCTCTTTTCAACTGCCATACTTATCTCCCATACCTATTTGTACGCTTAATATTTTAATACTATTTTTTCAATTGTTGGAACTACTCTTTCATCAAATACATCTACAATAATATGTTCTGGATCTAATGAAGTTGTTAAATTAGCTATGCCCTTTGCAATTTGAATCTTTAAATCACTAGATACATGTTTTATATCTCTTCTCTGTAATAATCCTTTAAATAAACCTGGAAAAGCTAGAACATTATTTACTTGATTAGGATATTTACCACTTCCTGTACCAATGATATATGCTCCATTATCTTTTGCAAGTTTTGGATCAATTTCAGGAACTGGATTAGCTAATCCAAATACAATTGGTTTATCATGCATTACTTTAATATCATCACCTGTAATTACATTCGCATCACTTAAACCAACAAACACATCTGCATCTTTTAATGCATCATGGATAGAGCCAGAAATATTACCAGGATTAACAATCTTCGCAAAATCTTTCTGATATGAATTAGACGCATTGTTCTCGTTAACAATACCTTGTTTATCTACTAATACAATATGATGAATACCTGCATCATATAGTAACTTGCTGCTTGCTAAACCACTGGCTCCTGCACCACACATAACTACTTTTATCTCTTCGAATTTCTTTTGTGATAATTTACAAGCATTCATCATTGCCGCAAGTAAGGCAATAGCTGTACCATGTTGATCATCATGATACACAACTATATCGCATTTCTCCTGTAATTTTTCTTCGATTTCAAAACATTCTGGAGCTTTAAAATCTTCTAAATGAATAGCCGCAAAACTGCCACTGATATTATAGATTGTTTGTACAGTCTCTTCTATTGAACCTTGACGAATACAAATTGGAAAAGCATTTACATTTGCAAGTTCCTTATAAAGAAGAGACTTGCCCTCTATTACTGGTAATGAGGCTTTACTTCCAATATCACCAAGCCCAAGTACGGCACTACCATCGCTGATAACCGCAACCACTTTTCCTTTTATTGTTTCATCATCTGCTACTTTTTCATCTTTAGCAATTGCTTTACATATTTCTGAAATTCCAGGCGTATATGCCTTTGATAAATCTTCTTTATTTTTTATATGAAATAAAGAATTCATTTCCAATAACCCAATATCTTTATGATGAAGTTCCATTACTTCACTATTTTCCATTTTCTCTCTCCCTGTTTTTGATTACATAATTCTCAAAAAAATCAATCAATTCATCTACTGTATGTGTACGGTTTCTCCCACATATTTTCGCATCTAAATTGCAAATAAAACATTTGCGATTTTCTTTATGAAAGCTGTTTCGACTTAATAAACCCATCTGTTGATCATAGACATCTAAATCAATTAATCTTCCATATACCCATTCGTCTTCAATTTGAATTGCTTTTAATTTTAACAATCCACTATTTTCATTTAATGGAATAATTGCATAATATCCGGCATAGCTTTCTTTTTGTATAATTTTATCAACCAGGAATTCCTTCTTTATTTTATCTATTGCAGAAACAAATACTTCTTTACTGTAATCGTTACATTTATTAGGACCAGGATAGTTAATTGATAGCACAACAACTGTTTTATAATCGTTTAACATATTAAAAATCTGTTGATGCTTTTCTTCTCTAGCAGATAAAATTTCGTTTATATTTTCATTCTTCAATTTGCTTCACCACATCAATAATAGAACCGTCTCTATATTCAATTACTGCAACAACCTTGTCTGTTGTTTTTACTTTTTGAGGAACACCAGTTAATGCATATGCTTTTTCTTTCAGCGTTTCGATATCCACAATTTTTAAAGCTTTATTTTTTGACAAGATATCAATTAAATCCTGACGTCTTGGATTTATGGCAATACCTCTTTCTGTCACAAGAACATCTACATCTTCTCCAGGTGTAATTACAGTTGTAACATCATCTACTACTGTAGGAATTCTTCCTCTGACTAGTGGCGTAACAATAATTGTTAGTTTTGCTCCTTTTGCAGCATCAGAGTGACCCCCTGAAGCTCCTCTCAAGCATCCATCAAATCCCGTCATTACATTTACATTAAATTTTGTATCAACTTCTAATGCACTTAATATAACAACATCCAAATTGTTTACTATCGCTCCACGATTAGAAACACTTGCATATTGGCTTGCATCAATTTCAACATGTCTTTTATTTTCTTTTAAACTCTTTGCTGCTTCTAAATCAAAATCCTGTACATCAAATAATGTTTTAATCAAATTTTCTTTTAGTAAATCCGCAAATACTCCTGTAATACCACCAAGACCAAATGATGCTTGAATTTTATCTTCAATCATCTTTTCTTTTAAGAAACGAGCTACAGCAAGACTTGCTCCGCCGCTGCCTGCCTGTAAAGAGAAGCCATCATAATAGTAAGGGGAAGAAGTAATTACGTTGCTTGCTGCTTGAGCAATTAATAACTCTTTTGGATCTTTTGTATAACGTGTTGCACCGGTAGCGATTTTTGAAGCATCGCCAACTTTATCCACAATTACTACACTATCTACTAAAGATTGATCAATGGAACGAGGAACATTAGGATAATCAACTAAATGATCACTGATTAAAATGACGTAATCTGCATACTTTGCATCCATTAACGCATATCCTAAAGAACCACATGCACTTTCCCCTTCATAGCCATTTGCGTTACCATAGTTATCCGTATTTGGAACACCGATAAATGCAACATTGATATGTGTTTCTCCTGTTTCTATAGCTCTTGCTCTACCACCATGAGAATGTATTATTACTGGTTTATCCATTAAACCATGACTTATTTCATCCGCAAGTTTACCTCTTAAACCGCTTGTTTCAATAGAATCAACAACATGATTTTTAATATGTTCAATTAATGGTTCATGAACTGTACTCAAACTTGAAGCACAGATATTCAAATGTTTAATTCCTAATTTGCTAATTTCTTCCATGACCATATTTACAATGTAGTCACCACTTCTGAAATGATGATGGAAACTAATTGTCATACCATCTTTTAAACCACTGTCTAAAATAGCTTGTTGTAAATTTTCTTTCACTTTATTTACAAAGTGATTGTTATTGTATGCTTTCTTTTGTAATAAAACTGATTTGCTTTCTATTTTTTCACCATACGCTTTTTTATGATATGTATTTAATATTTCTTCAGGGATATCTCTTCCAATACTGTTTTTCATGTATGCCTCCTAGTCAATCATTTGATATGCTCTAGCTAAAAGCAATGTTCTTTCAGCTCTTTCAATAATTGGTTTATCTACCATCTTGCCCTTGATTGAACATACGCCAGACCCACTTTCTTTCGCTTTTTTAGCTGCTTCAACAATCGTTAAAGCTTTCTCTACTTCTACTTTTGTTGGTTGATATACACGATGTAATAATGGAATTTGTCTAGGATTAATTAATGATTTTCCATCAAACCCTAATTGTTTAATCATTTCTGCTTCATGAATAAATCCTTCATCGTTATTTACATCTGAATATACAGAGTCAAAACAAGCAATTTTAGCAGCTCTTGCCGCATTAACAATCATGCTTCTAGCAAACAATAACTCAGTTCCTTCAGGACTTCTTTTTGTATGTAAATCAGTTACATAATCTTCAGCACCTAAAGCAATCGCTACTAATCGTTTACTTGAAGTTGCAATACTATAGGCATTCATAATACCTAACGCTGATTCAATTGCAGCCATAATCTTAATACTGCCTTCTTCATATCCATATTGTTTTTCATAGTATGCTATTTTTTCTTCTACTTCTTCTATGTCTTTTGCTGTTTCTGTTTTAGGTAAACGAATAATATCTGGTTTAGCCTTAACAATTACTTCGATATCTTTTAAACCATATGGACCATGTAAATCATTGATACGTACAACCGTTTCAACTTCACTTAAATCTAGTGTAGTTAAAGCATGATACACAAGATTTCTAGCTGCGTCTTTCTGATCAAGACTCACTGAATCTTCTAAATCAAACATAATAGAATCAGCACCATAAATCATACAGTCACGCATTAATCCTGGTTTATTACCAGGAACATACATCATTGATCTTCTTAAATTATTCATTTTCCATCCCTCTTTGTAATGCTGTTAATACTCTAGCTTCAATTACACAATCTAATGCCCCACTATCCTGCAAAGTTACTGATACATGATGACAATCCATATCATTTAATACTTTTTTTACAACATTTTTCATTTCTTCTTCATAACGACTTGCTACAGGAGAAGAAATACTAATAGATTCCTCATCACTTGGTCTAACTGTTACTAATACATCACTTGAATCTAATGTTCCACACATCGCAACTTTTTTAATTTCCATTTCTGATACACTCCTTTATTTTTGTTTTATATACTTCAAATTCTTTTAAATCGTCACAGAAATAATATGAATACGGCCATTTTTCACTCAACAAATTTTCTCTGATTTCTTTTTTTCTTAGGATATTTAAATCATTGCTCATCATGCATATATCATTCTGGATAATAAGAAATAACCCACACGACAAAAACGAGGAAATATGCTCCTTTTTTGTAAATAGATAAACAGGATCAATCTGTTTCTTAATGCAAGTTTCTAATATTTTTTGTAATAAATTTTGTAATATACCTTGATGTCTATATCTTTCATCTATTGCAAACATTTCTAATAAATGATTTTGTACAAAGCCACAAGCAACAAGTTGCTTATTTTCATAAACTTTATAGCCCCATTCATATTCTTTCTGAATATGCAAATGATTTTGCATAAGAAATATTTTCAATTCTTCATCATTTTGTTTATGTTCTACGTATTCATATTCCATATGCATTTCCTTTCTTTTTTTGTACAATACTTGTATGTTAACAAGCTCGTTTATTCATGAATCTATCCGCTACAGTTTATTTAGAGAACTAGATTTATCACCAAAACCTGGTTTAGTAAATCGAATCAATAACGGTTGTCATAAAGATATGGACTATAACCTAATGGCAGCAAGTATTGAATGTATTTCTGTATCTTTTTTTTCTTTTATTGAAATAGGTCAAAAGTATTCTTTAAGTGACTCTTTGGAAATTGCTCGTCCACTTGCTCTTAATTTAGAAGAACAGATGCTATCTGTAACGCATAATATTAATACCCACAAAGGAGCAATTTACTTATTTGCAATTACAAATATTGCCTTGGGGCATGCTTTAGCTCATCACAAATCATTTGATGATTTCCTGCATTCTTTTGAAATAATCAATAAGAATGATTACGAGACTTTGTTACTTTTAGATAAGCCTAAAACCTATGGTCAAAAGATTTACAAGCAATATGGTTTAACAGGTATTATTGGTGAAGTGCATGATCATCTAGAATCAATCACTACACAAGCATTACCTCTATTAGAACAAAATTACAGTGATTCAATTATTCTTTTAAGTCTTATTGCTCATTCTGAAGATACTTGTATTCTGCATCATAATAATCTAGATACTTATAACAAAGTCAAAAAATCAGCTCTTCATCTAATGCGTTTAGGAATAAATCATGATGACTCTTTTTTTCAAGAATATGAATCTTTTTGTAACTATTGCAATGCTAACCATATATCATGTGGTGGAAGTGCTGATTTACTTGCATTGACATTCTATTTCGATATCATACAAAAAAGCTTTTTCAAATCCACCCTAATATAGAGTGCAATAATTTAAAAAAGCTTTCATTAGGAACTTTTGTGTTTTATCTCTCAAAATAATCAAACAAATTGTCTGCGATGATGTAATACCTTTGTATAAACATCACCATTTTCCTGTATAACATAATCTTTTGCCTGTTTACTTTGTGTTATTAATCTTAAAAAATTCTCTGCCATTTTCAATGACAACATATCATCTTGAATGTTAACAATAAAAATAAAACCTTCTTTTATTTTCCTGCCGTTTAATTTCTGCATTTTATCAAAAGTATAATAAATTGTTTCTGGTTTTTCTTTTGTAAATAAAATCGTTATACCTACTTGATTATATATTTCTATTGAATAATTCTTTAATTCATTTGTACTTTTATATTTTATTTTTTTCATTTTGTGATTAAAATCAAAAGGATTTTTATAGATAAAATGAGGTACAATCAACTCTTCAAAGATTTCACTGAAATCATTATAGTTAATAAAATAATCTAAAGCACACTTCTTTTTAATATAACTTGGTAGTATCATACCATCTTTTTGAAAGTATAATACTGCATCATAGTTATTGACTAAATCTTCAGACAACTCATAAAAATGTGCATTGTCAATACTTTCAATATAACTTGAATACCGATTAAACAAGCGATATTTGAGTGATTCATGACTAGTTTTATTTAATGAAGAAACAATTAGAAGTTTTAATTTTTGATAGGAATAATGTCTTGTAACAATTTCGTTATATAGAATATTTGCAAGCTCATAGACATCACTTTCATCATAATTTTTCACAAAATCTAATATTTTTCTTGCAAGAAAACTTACCTTTGTCGGGCAAAATCTTGATGACGGCGAATTTTTGAATGTGTCAAAATACAGCCTTGACGAACTTTATCAAATGGTAATGGATAATAAAATTTATGACGCAAAAACCGCTATTGCAATACTTAAAGCAAAAGCAATATTGGGTTAA
>CAJJTI010000024.1 GCA_905194705.1 uncultured Solobacterium sp.
AATTTTCTTAACAAATTGGGTATATTTTATCAAACGCATTGAAATTCTTATAATACAAAAAAAGATTGTACCAATATGATACAATCTCAAATTACTTATTCTTGTGTTTGTACTTCTTCAGCAGTTTCAGCTTCTTCTGTATCAGCTATATATCTAATACAGATATGTCTGTCACTTCCAACACCTTCACTGTCTGTTCTAATATTATGCCAGTTTCCTAATGCTTTATGAATTACTTTACGTTCATCATTTGTCATTGGATCAAGTTCAGCATCAACGTGTGATCTTTGAACTTGTTTAGCTGTACGTTTAGCTAAAGAAATTAGTTTTGAATATCTATCTTCTTTATAGTTGTTTACATCAATTAGAACATCTATTCTGCTCTTAAATTCTGAATTAATAGCACTTCTTACTACTGTATTGAATGCTGCAAGCGTTTTACCCATCTTGCCAATTAATACGGCATTATTATCAGCGTTTAATCTAACAACATAGCTATCAACTTTATCTTCGATAGATACTTCAATGTCTTGATCAATGCCAACGAAGAAATTTCCTAAATAATCAAATAAGAATTCTTTAACATCTTCCATTGTGTAAGCACCAATTGTTACAGAAGAACCAATACCAAGTATTCCTTTTTTTTCTTCTTTAACAAAGTACTTTAAATCTTCTAAATCACAACCTTTTTCTGCTGCTGCACTAGCTAATGCATCTTCAACTGTTTTATCTGTATAGTAATTCATGTTTATGCCTCCTGTGATTTTTTATTGATAATCTTTTGAACCAAGAGTGTCTTAACAATTGTTACTAATGAGTTAACAGCCCAGTAAATGCTCATAGCTGTTGGCCACATTAAACCAAATACACCAATCATTGCAATCATATAAATTTGCATCATCTTTTGTTGTGAACTCATTGTTGTATCTTGTGGTTTACGATGATGCCTTTCAGCTTCTTCTTGAGCTTTCTTCTTAGCTAATAGTTGAGGTAAATATGTAGACATAAATTGGCAGCCTAACATAATTACAAACACAATTAGATAGAAGAAATTGAAATTCTTGATACCAGCAAGAGGTGTAACATCTAAGTTATTACCTAAGAATGTACCAGTCTTTAATAATGCACTTCTCTGTACTGCTTGATACATTGCGATAATCACAGGGAATTGGATAAACATAGTTAAGATAGTAGCGAATGGATTAACATTATACTTCTTATATAATGCTTGCATTTCATTAGCTTGTTTTAGCTTAGATGCTTCATCCGTTCTACCTTCATACTTACGTTGTAAGCGATCCATTTCTGGTTGTAATAATTGCATTTGTTGTGTAGCAATCTGTGACTTTAATGTAAATACTAATAAGATAGCATTAACAAGTACTGTTAAGATAATTAACGCACCAACAACACCAGTTGTAGGAATTAATTTGTTTAACATTTGTGCACATGGCCATACAAGTAAAGCATTGAACCAGTTTTCTGAACTCATTGTTTCTTTAAATGTTGTTGTTACATCAATTAATTTAATTGTTCCATCACCATTTGTTGGAGCTGTACAACCTGTTGTTGTAATTACTGCAAATAGTAATAGTCCAAAAATTAACATTTTTTTCTTTGAACCTGAATTTTTCATGAAGACTCCTTTTATACATTTATAACTATTTAATTGTAGCTTTTATAAGTAGTTTTTCCAAGTTATTTTTATTTGTTTGATAGTTATTATCTCTGTATCCAAAGCGAACGATTAAGATGATGTCATATGGATATTGTTTAAAATCCACTAATTCTTGACACATCATTCGTATTTGTCTTTTATAGAGATTACGATCTACTGCATGTCCAATCTTTTTTGAAAGGGTAATTCCAATACGAGCTTCTTCTTCCTTTTTTTCTGCATAATAAAAAACGAAAGATTCATTTGCTTTCTTTTTGGAGTGATGGATCATTTCTTTAAATTCTTCTGATTTTTTTACACGATTTTTTTTCTTCATAATAGTTAAAAAAGCCACCTCATCGGTGGCTTATTTCTTTAAGCAGATAATACTTTTCTGCCTTTAGCTCTACGCCTTGCTAAGACTTTACGTCCGCCGACTGTGCTCATACGAGCTCTAAATCCATGAGTCGACTTTGTTTTTCTTTTACTTGGCTGGTATGTTCTTTTCATTCACGCCACCCCTTCCATTTTGAACATTTGCTCTAATATTCTACTTTTAGCACTATAAAATGTCAAACTATGAATGGCCTATTTATCAAATTTTTTATAATTTTTTCATAAAATTTATCATTTTCTTTTTCATTATTACTTTTCAAACATAAAAAGTAATAAATATACTTATAATCTATGACAAATTTATAACTTTGTTTCACATATATAATAAGGTTATAATAGTAGGGCTGTTGGAGGATACACAGATGAGTAAAATCTTTTTAATTGCTCTTATCGCAATGATTATATTTCAAGTAATGGGAATTCGTATGCAATCAAAACGTTCTTCACATTTAACAACATTAATGGATAACATTAATAAAGAAGATACATTCTTTGAATTAGCAGAAAAGTGTGAAAAAGAAGAAAAAAATGCAGAATACCTACAAAAATGCAGAATCATTCGTTTATGGGGAGCTGCATATTATAATAAAGATGAAGATTTCAAAAATACATTAGATATAATTGATTTAAGTGTATTAACTGGAAAAGACGGTAATGTTTCTTTAAATGAAGATGCTTTCTTCTATTTATATTTGATTATTCCTCATTTCTTGTATACAGAAAATAGAAGTGAACAAATCAATTTATTAAATAATAAATTGAAAGATGTAAAAGCCGATGGTACATTAATTTATACTTTAGCTAAAGAAAATGTAAAGTTCTATAAAAATGAAGATGATTTAGGTAAGACTTTCTATGAAAAAGTAATTGAAGGTGACTATGCTGATTATAAATATTCCAAGCAATTAATTGGTTTATATAAAGATATCATCAGCTCAATGTTACTAGCTATATATAAGAAGGAAGAAAATACTAATAAATATAACGACACTTTACCTGTAGTACGTGAATTTGCTAAATCTCCATTAGGAGATCGCTGGGTAAAAGAACTTGGTTTAGATGTTTGTGAAGAAAAATCAGTAGAAAATAAAAAAGAAGAGGAAAATAAATGAAATTAATTGCTGGACTTGGAAATCCTGGAAAAGAATACGAAAAAACTAGACACAATAGTGGCTTTATGGCTATGGATAAATTAGCGAATAAATTATCCAATGTAACCTATAGCGAAAAATGGAATGCATTATGTGCTAAAGTAAATATCAATGGCGAAAACGTATTATTAATGAAGCCATTAACTTATATGAATGAATCAGGACACGCTGTAAGTCAGGCAGTGAATTATTTCCACATTGATAAAGAAGATATTTTAATTATGCATGATGATATGGACTTACCTGTTGGTTCAGTTCGTATTAGAAGTAAAGGCAGCAGTGGTGGACAAAAAGGAATGAAGTCTATCATTGAACAATTAGGAACTAGTGATATTACACGTATTCGTATAGGTGTTGGACATAGTAATCGTGGCGAACATGATAAAGTACCTGATTGGGTATTATCTCCTGTACCAAAAGCTGAACAGGAAGAATTTGATAAAGCATTAGATTTTTCTGCTGATGCAGCTCTTGCTTGGGTAAATGAACCCATAAACGTTGTAATGTCAAAGTATAATATTAAAAAATGATTAAAGAAGAATTACTACATTACCTTGATGATAATCCTGTTGTCTTAAAATTAGACAATAATAAAGGTCCATTACCACTTATTTCTTTTATTGAAGAAGCTCTTGTAATCGCTACTTCATATAAGAAAAATCCAAGACCAATGATTATTATCAAAAATAACTTATATAACGCACAACGTCTTTATGAAAGAATTATTTCTTTCTTGTCCGAAGAAGAGTGCGCTCTTTTTGGTGCAGATGAATCTCTAAGAGTAGAAGCAATTGCATCAAGTCCAGAGATGCGTGCAAATAAAGTAGAAACACTAGCTTCTTTATTAAAAAATCCTAATCAGATTGTTGTAACTTGTCCTAGTGGTATTTTAAGACACTTACCTTCACCTGAATTATTTAAAGAAGGTTGCTTTACTTTAAAAGTTGGTAATATAGAAGATCCTGAAGAACTAAAAAGAAAATTAATTAAAATTGGTTATTATCAAACATCACATATTGATCAACCTCTTACTTTTGCAAGCCGTGGTGGTGTTATTGATATCTTTTCTATCAATCATACTCAACCAGTGCGTATTGAATTCTTTGATGATGAGATTGAAAGTATTCGTTTCTTTGATGTTGAAACACAAAAAACAATTGTACCAATAGAAGAAATAGATATAGTTCCTGCTAATGATTTATTATTCAGTGATTCAGACAGTGAAGAAATCATTAAAGGAACGAAAGAATTATTAAACAAATTAGATGATGTTATTCTCTCATCAACGATTGAAAGTGATCTTGAATTAATCAAACAAAATATATGTGATACTCGTTTATATCCATATACTGCTTTTTTAAGTAAAAACTATGGTATATGGGATTATATGAATCATCCTCTTATGATTTATTCTGATGAAGAAGTCATAGAAGAAAATATAAAGCATATCATTACTGAAACTACTTCTTACATTCAAGAAATGGTTCAAGAAAAGAAATTACTACCTAAATTTACAGTATTCCATGATTATCATCATATTGGTGATAAATGTCCTAAGATTATTGAAGATCCTATTCATAATGAACTTGTAAATATTGAAGAAGTACATCTTCCTAATGAACCACTTAATATAAAAATAAGATTACTAAAAGATTATAAAAAAGTAGTCATTGCGTTAAATGAAAAAGAATTAGATAGAATTAAACACGCTTTTAATGAAGAAAAAATTGAATATCATACATTGACTGATGAAGAATCTATAACTGATGGCTTTAATATTTGTATTGAGTCTTTTACACAAGGTTTTATTTATCAAGATTTAGCTGTTATCAGTGAAAGTGAATTATTTGAAATTCATCGTCATTCTGGTAGATATGAGAATAAATTTAAAAATGCTGAAGTAATTCATAATTATGATGAATTAGAAAAAGGGGATTACGTTGTTCATGCTCAACATGGCGTTGGGCAATACTTAGGTATTGAAACCCGGGAAATACAGGGAGCTATTCGTGATTTCTTACGTATAATTTATCGTGGAAATGCGGAACTATTAGTACCTTTAGAACAGTTTAGATTAGTTAGAAAGTTTATCTCTAGAGAAGGGGTTGTTCCTAAATTAAATAAGTTAGGCAGTGATGAATGGGAAAAGACAAAGAAACGTTTAGAAGAAAATGTTAATAATATCGCTGAAAGACTTGTTAATTTATATTCTCAACGTGAAGAACATATTGGTCATGCCTATCAAAAAGATAGTGAACTGCAAAAAGAATTCGAAGATGAATTTGAATATAATCTAACAATTGACCAAGCTAAAGCCGTCAATGATGTAAAAAAAGATATGGAAAGTGATAAACCAATGGACCGTCTTGTTTGTGGTGACGTTGGTTTTGGTAAAACAGAAATTGCTATTCGTGCTGCTTTTAAAGCTGCAAGTGAAAATAAACAAGTAGCCGTACTTTGTCCAACGACAATTCTAGCGGAACAACATTTCCATACTTTTGAAAAAAGATTTAAAAACTATCCTTTTACAATACGTGTATTAGATCGTTTTGTTACGGCAGAAAATGTTAAAAAAACACTAAAAGAATTAAAAGAAGGTAAAGTTGATATCCTTGTTGGTACACATCGATTATTAAGTAAAGATGTTATCTTTAAAGATTTAGGACTACTCGTCATAGATGAGGAACAACGTTTTGGCGTTGAACATAAAGAGAGAATAAAAGAAATGAAGGTAGGTATAGATGTACTAACATTAAGTGCTACACCTATTCCACGTACTTTACAGATGTCTTTGATTGGTATTCGTCAATTATCGCAACTCGAAACGCCACCTGATAATCGATACAATGTACAGACTTATGTTGTTGAGAAAAATAGAAGCCTAGTTGTTGATGCGATTGAAAAAGAATTATCACGTGATGGACAGGTATTCTATCTATATAACAATATTGAAAGAATATATAATGTCGCACGTACTTTACAATCTGAAATAAAAGACGCAAAAATTGGGATTGTCCATGGCAAAATGAATCGTGATGATATTGAAGATGTCATGATGCGTTTTACAAATAAAGAACTGAATATTCTTGTATGCACAACAATTATCGAAAATGGTATTGATATTCCTAATGCAAATACAATTTTAATTGATAACGCTCAGGACTTTGGTCTTGCACAAATATACCAAATAAAGGGAAGAGTAGGTAGAAGTAACCGTGTAGCTTATGCATATCTTCTTGTTCCACCAAGAAAACAATTAAGTGAAACAGCCGCAAAGAGACTACAGGCTGTAAAAGAATTTGCTAAACTAGGCAGTGGCTATAAGATTGCCTTAAGAGATTTAACTATTCGTGGTGCTGGTGATATTCTTGGACCTAATCAATCTGGATTTATTGATACTGTAGGCATTGATATGTATATGGAAATGCTGGAAGAAGCTATCAATAAGAAGAAAGGTATTCAAAAGGAAGAAAAACAAATCATCAAACACGCTAATATCAATAGCACAAGTTATATTCCACAAAAATTCGCTCCTGATGATTTTGATAAATTATCTATGTATCAGGAAATTGATAGAATCACTTCTGAAGAAGACTTATCTACATATGAAGAAAAAGTAAAAGATGAATATGGTAGACTTCCAGTTGAAGTAGATACTTTATTTACTAAGAGAAAGTTAGATATCTTATTAAATGATGATGACGTAGACAGTTATAAAGAAATTAACAATACCTATGAAATCACTTTCTCGAAAGAATTCAGTGATCATGTTGATGGTGTAAAACTATTTGAAATCTTTTCTAAAATTTCAAAAGATATTAATTTAAGGTATAAAAATCAAAAAATTACTGCTACTATTCCTAAAGTGAAAAATGGTTTAGATTTAGTAATTGATGTAATAAAAAGAAGTAAAGAGGCTAAAAAATGAGAATTGATAAATTTTTAAAAGTTTCCCATATTCTGAAAAGAAGAACGATATCAAAAGAACTTGCCTTGAATGAACGTATAGAAATTAATGGCCGTGTAGCTAAACCATCTACTGATGTAAAAGTAGGCGATGAAGTCACAATTACATTTGGTAATAGACAAATGACCATTCGCGTTCTTTCGGTTGAAGAAATAAAAAGAAAAAAAGATGCTGTATCCATGTATGAAGTAATAAATGAAGATACGGTTTCTTGATTATGATAAGCAAAAATGATTTAATGTGAATATGACAGACGTAAAGAAAAAGAAGAAAAAAAACAAAAGAAAACTAACACCAATTTCAAAACTATTATGTTTAATTGTTATTGGTATTAGTAGTTATGGAATTTGGATTGGTGTTAATGAGATTTTAATTTACCAAAATTTAAAAGAAGAATTAAAAGAAGCTAACACTCGTTATCAGGAAGTAAAAGACGAAAATTCGTACTATACAAGTGAAAAAGAAAAGCTTCAAGATCCTGATTACATTCAAAGTTATGCACGTGGTAACTATATGCTCTCTAAAGATGGAGAACAGATTTTTTACCTACCTGAAAAAGATAACTAAATATTAATAAATACTTTCTAAATTTAATATTTATGCGTGCTATATTTTTATAAAGGAGGGATTAACTATGAAATATTGTCCTAACTGTGGTCAAGCTTGTAGTGACGCTGATCGTTATTGTACAAATTGTGGAGAACCTTTATCCATTAAAAATACTTACGCTACTAGACCAATTATTGATGCTGGTAATGTAAAGAAAAGATCTATTGTAGTATGTGTTATTTTATCCTTTATAACTTGTGGATTTTATTTTATTTACTGGCAATTAAAGTTAAATACAGAAATCAACTATTTATCTGGTGAAGAACATGCTGCTTCTTCTGGTGTAGTATTCTTGTTATCACTATTTACCTGTGGATTATATTCCATTTACTGGGCATATAAAATGGGTGAAAGAAGTGATGTAATTCATGGATCAAATAGAAGTTACCACATCTTGTTCCTCATTTTGCAGATATGTGGATTACCTCTTATCTCAGCAATACTCATGCAAGACACAATTAACAACGTTTTATAATAAAACTGGCGGTTTTCCACAAGAAAATCGTCTTTTTTTATATTTTATTTATATTTTCTGTATTTTACACACAGATTATCCACACCTTATACACAAACAAAAGTTTTCATTTTTCCACATATGTTAATTATTGTAGAAAGTAAAAATAATGGCTTAATCATACGGTTTTTTAATGTGCATAACTATATGTTTTAAAAATACTATTTTTGAATTACCCACAAAATACACACTTTTCCACACTGTTAATTATTATTCCACATTTTATAAACAATTTAATTTTGTGGAAAACTGTGGATAAGTGGAAAAACTATGTTTTATAGGCAAATATTCCTTAATTTGTTTATTGTGGATAATTTTTTTAACCACAATTTTGTTGTGGATTATTATATTTTTTGTGCTTAGAATAGTAATGTTTAGAAAGTTTTAGGTGTTTTAAATGAGTATAAAAAAAGAGCAATACTACCTTAGTATTTGGCAAAAAGTTATAGATTCTTTAAAGGCGAGCGGAAATGTTTCGCCAGAAGTATTACAAAGTTTTTTTTCCACAAGTTATATTGAAAGTATTAATCAAACAAATAACAGCTGTAAAGTTATTATTGTTGCGGATAATATCATCAATAAATCTATTGTCAGTCAATCAGATGAACTTATTTCTTCGTGCTTAATCGAAATATTAGACTTGGATTGTCCTGTTTCAATCGATATTATTCTTGAATCAGAAATTGATACGAAGCCTAAACAAACCTTATCTGATGACGTTGTTAATTTATTTAACAGCTCTGAATTTGCAAGTATGCCTATTCAGCCAGATCGTACATTTGATAACTTTGTCGTTGGTGATTGTAATAAAGAAAGCCAGGCTGCTGCTTTAGCTTGTGCTTTAAATCCAGGCCGTTATTTTAACCCTTTATTTATCTATGGTAATAGTGGTCTAGGTAAAACACATTTACTAATGTCTATTGGTAACTATGTTAAACAAAATTACCCTGATCGTAAGGTATATTATATCGAATCATTAAAGTTTGTAGATAAAGTTGTAAAAGCCATACAAAACAATAAAATTGATGAATTCAAACAGTTTATGTGCAGTATGGATGTGCTGTTAGTTGATGATATTCAGTTCTTAGCAGGAAAAGAAAAATCCCATGAAGTCTTCTTCTCTATTTACAATGAACTAGTCAATAACCGTAAACAAATATGTATCGCATCTGATAGATTACCACGTGAAATTAGAGGTCTTGAAGAAAGATTAATCAGCCGTTTCAATCAAGGTTTAAGTGTAGGTATCGATTCTCCTGAATTTGAAACATCACTTGCTATTTTACGTATGAAAATTAAAAATAGTGGAAATGATATTGAAGAAGTTGATGAAAGAGGTTTATCTTATATCGCTTCTAACTTCTCAGGTAATATTAGAGATCTTGAAGGAGCGTGGAATAGAGTACTGTTCTATGCCATTATGTTTCAAAAGGATAAAAACTGTATCAAGTTTGAAACTGTTGTTAACGCATTAAAAAATCAAGCTGTAGTAAGTGATAAAGATGGTTTATCACCTAAGAAAATCATCAAATGCGTAGCAGATTATTATGGCTTAACTAAACAACAAATTACCGGTAAAACCCGTACAAAGAATATCGCAAACGCTCGACATATTTCTATTTACCTATGTCGTAAAATGTTAAATCTTCCATATATCAAAATTGGTGATGAATTTGGAGGAAGAGATCATAGCACAATTATCAGTGCCTGCACTAAAGTAGAAAAACAAATGAAGAAAGAACCTGCTTTTTCTGCAGCAGTTACTGAATTAGAGAAAATGTTAAACTCATAGTTATAAACAAGTTATTAACAAATTAAACACATAGAAAAAGTGTTAAAATAGTGCTTGTATAAGCTGTATATTACAGTTTTCCACATTTTCCACAGTCTTAATAGTAATAAAACAAATATTTAATATATATAAAAGGAGCTTAAAATGAATTTCAAAATTTCTAAAACCAAATTCTACAATGCATTACAAATCGTATCTCGTGCTATTTCTCCTAATTCACCTGTTCCATCATTATGTGGTGTCTTAATTGAAGCTGGTAATGACGGAATTACATTAACAGGTAGTGATGGTGATATTTCAATTCGTATGCATTTATCAAATACAATCGATGAAAATCTAAATTTATCTGTACTAGAAGAAGGCAGTGTAGTTATCGATTCAAGATATATTACTGCTATCGCATCTAAAATGAATTCTAATGATATTCAAGTTGAAATTATCGATGGTACTTTAACTAGATTTTCTTCTTTGAAAACAGAATATAAAATTAATGGTTATAGAGCATCGGATTATCCTTCAATTGATTTCAATACACCTGCAACAAACTTCACAATTAAATCTTCAGATTTAACAGAAATTATTGAAAGCACTGCATTTGCAACAAGCGTAAAAGAAACTAGACCTGTTTTAACTGGTGTAAATTTCCAAAGTAATGGAACAGAAATAGTCGCTACTGCTACAGACTCATATAGACTTGCTAAAAAAACATATCCATTAACAGCTGAAGCATTTAATGTCACAATTCCTGCTAAGAGCTTAAATGAAGCTAAATCAATCTTCAATAATGAAAATGATGATATTCAAATCTCATTAGACACAAAGAAAGTTCAATTCAGCAATGATTCTATCTTAATGCAATCTAGACTATTAGAAGGTGGTTTCCCTGAAACAGAAAGACTTATTCCAAAAGAATTTGCATATAAGTTAGTTATTAATAGACAAGATCTAATTAGTGCTATTGATAGAAATATGTTTATTAAAAATGAAAAAATGACATTAAATAGATTACAAATTAATAATAAAGATGATATCAGTTTAACAAACAAATCACAGGAAATTGGTGAATCTATTGAAACAATGAACGCTATCAGCTATGAAGGTGAACCAATAGATATTAGCTTTGCTGGTAACTATGTTATGGACGCAGCTAAAGCCCTTGATACAGTAAATATTAAAATTCAATTTACTGGTTCAATGAAGCCATTTGTATTAACAAATGACAGTGAAGATAGCAGTGTTTTACAACTAGTTTTACCAGTAAAAACTTATAACTAAAATAATGTAAAAGAGGAAAAATTTAAACCTCTTTTTTTATGCTTTTTCTGCATGGTAAGGCCATTTTTTGAATGATTAATAGGCCATTTTATGGTATAATATTTAAGGTTTTGTAAGGAAGGAAAAACTATTTATGGTTGCTATAAAAACAGAGTATATTAAGCTTTCACAATTCATGAAATTTGCAGGTATTGTTAATACTGGTGGTGAAGCAAAAATTCTATTAAGTGAAGCTGATATTACCGTAAATGGAGAAGCTGAAAATAGACCTGGAAGAAAATTGTATCCAAATGATGTTGTCATAATTGATGGAAGAAAGTACGTTATTGAATGATTGTAAAAAAACTTCAATTAATAAACTTTCGTAATTATGAAAAAGAAGAAATATCATTTGATCCTGGAATAAATGTCATTACTGGTGATAATGCTCAGGGCAAGACAAATTTATTAGAAAGTTTGATTTATCTTTCTTTAACAAGATCATATCGTATTCATGAAGATAAAGAATTAATTATGCACGGTAAAGAATATGCAAGAATTAGTTGTATTTATGAAGATGATAGAGAGAAGAGAATAGAAGCAATTATTAGTTCAAATGGTAAAAATTTATTGGTGAATAAAGTACCAATGAAAAAATCAAGTGAGTTTATTGGGTTATTAAATACTGTTCTATTTTCTCCAGATGATTTAAGTATCTTTAAAGATTCACCCCGTACAAGAAGAAGACTAGTAGATCAAGAAATTACTAAAGTATCTTCTCAGTACTTAGGTGCATTAACGAGATATCAAAATCTATTAAAAAATAGAAATTCTATATTAAAAGAATTTCATCCAGATGAGAATTATTTGAATATCATTGATAATCAAATGATTCAGGAAGAATTAATTATTATCAAAGAGAGAAATGATTTTATTAATCATATAAATCGTAATATGGTTCAAATATATCAAACGCTTTCTAACGATGATAATGTAGTTCAAATTTCTTATTTATCTTGTGTAGATGTAAATGACTTAGAGAATAACTTGAAAGCTATGTATGAGATCTCTAGAAAGAAAGATTTAGAATCTCACGTTACAACAACAGGAATACATAGAGAAGATATTCTATTCTGTATGAATGATAAAAATCTTATTTATACAGCTAGTCAAGGACAAAAGAGAATGACAATGTTGGCCTTTAAAATATCTTTACTTTCTTACATAGAAGAAAAGATACATAAAAAGCCAATATTACTTTTAGACGATGTATTAAGTGAATTAGATCAAATAAGACAACAAAAACTGATAGAAATGGTTCAGGGACCATACCAATGTTTAATTACTTCTACAGATATTCCTGTAGCGTTAAGAAACATTGTAGGAAATGAATATATTGTGAAACAAGGAAAGATTTTAAAGAAAGGCAGGACTTGTAATGAGTGATGAAACAAAAGATATCTCAATAGAAGAAGGAAATTTTGAAACTAAGGTAACTCATTCTTACGGAGATGAAGATATTCAAGTATTAGATGGACTTGAAGCTGTAAGAAAAAGACCTGGTATGTATATAGCTTCTACAAGTTCTAAAGGTTTACACCATTTAGTTTGGGAAATTGTAGATAACGGTATCGATGAAGCTATGGCAGGATATGCTTCTACAATTACTGTTACTGTAGATAAAGATAACGTTATATCTGTAGAGGATGACGGCCGTGGTATGCCTACAGGTATGAATGAAAAAACTGGTAAATCTACTATTGAAACTATTTTTACAGTATTACATGCTGGTGGTAAATTTGGTGGTGGTGCGTATAAAGTATCTGGTGGATTACATGGTGTAGGTGCTTCTGTAGTTAACGCATTAAGTGAATGGTTAGAAGTACAGGTATTCCATGAAGGAAAAGTATATTGTGTAAGCTTTAAAAACGGTGGTCATACAGTTGAACCATTAAAAGTATGTGGTGAATGTGATCCAAGCAAACATGGTTCATTAGTTAAATTTAAAGCTGATCCAACAATCTTCAAAGAAACAACAGTATATGACTATGAAGTATTAAGAGATAGATTGAGACAGCTAGCTTTCTTAAATAAAGGCATTCGTATTGTTTTTAATGATGAAAGACAAGAGGAAGAAGATAAAAAGAGTCATACATTCTATTTTGAAGGTGGTTTAAAACAATATATTGAATATTTGAATAAGAATAGAACAGTTATTCATCCAGATATCATTTATTGTGAAGGCCATGAAGATGGTATTGAATGTGAAATAGCTGTTCAATATAACGATGGATATAATCCAAATGTTTATACATTCTGTAACAATATCAACACTGGTGAAGGTGGAACACATGAAGAAGGTTTCCGTCTAGCTTTAAACCGTGTTATCAATAAATATGCAAGAGAAAATGGTTTCTTGAAGGAAAAAGATGACAATTTAACATCAGACGACTGTAGAGAAGGCATTACAGCTGTTATCAGTGTTAAGCATCCTGATCCTCAATATGAAGGACAGACTAAAACAAAACTTGGTAATACAGAAGTAAGAAAGATTGTTTCTGATATTTTTGGAACACAATTAGAAAGATTTTTATTAGAAAATCCTGATGAAGCTAAAATTATTATTGAAAAAGCAAGTCTAGCATCACAAGCACGTATGGCTGCAAAAAAAGCCAGAGAACTAACAAGAAGAAAGAATGTATTAGAAATTAGTTCATTACCTGGAAAACTTGCAGATTGCTCAAGTAAAGACGCTACTATTTCTGAAATATATATCGTCGAAGGAGATTCTGCCGGTGGTAGTGCAAAACAAGGACGTGATTCTCATTATCAGGCTATTCTACCTTTAAGAGGTAAGATTCTAAACGTAGAAAAAGCTAGACAACATAAAATATATGAAAATGCGGAAATCAGGTCAATGATTACTGCTTTTGGTTGCGGTGTTATGGATGAAGTTGATACATCTAAACTTCGTTATCATAAAATTGTAATTATGACCGATGCCGACGTCGATGGAGCGCATATTCGTACATTACTATTAACTTTCTTCTATCGTTATTTAAAACCAATTATTGAAGAAGGCTATGTATATATTGCTCAACCACCTTTATATAAGGTACAAAAAGGTAATGCAGTAAGATATGCATATACAGATAGACAACTTGAAGAAATAAAATCACAAATGGGTGACAAGCTAAGTATTCAACGTTATAAAGGTTTAGGTGAAATGAACCCTGAACAATTATGGGAAACAACAATGGATCCAAAGAATAGAACACTCATTCGTGTAAATGTTGATGATGCTGAAGCAGCCGATCAAGCATTCAGTATGTTAATGGGTGAAGAAGTTGAACCAAGAAGAAACTTTATTATTGAAAATGCCCACTTTGTAGAAAATCTTGATATTTAAGGAGGTCAAATAGAATGGCACAAGATGAATTTATGGAATTTGATGAAAACGAATTTGACCCGGGAAATATTACAGAAACAGAATTAACTAAAGAAATAAAAAGAGACTTTCTAGATTACTCAATGTCCGTTATTGTAGCTCGTGCTTTACCGGATGTAAGAGATGGTTTAAAACCAGTTCAAAGAAGAATTTTATATGCAATGAATGAAATGAACAACGGTCCTGATAAACCATACCGTAAATGTGCTCGTATTGTTGGTGATACCATGGGTAAATATCACCCTCATGGTGATAGTTCTATTTATGGTGCATTAGTATACATGGCTCAACCTTGGAATATGAGAAGTGTTCTTGTTGATGGTCATGGTAACTTTGGTTCTATGGATGGTGATGGAGCTGCGGCTATGCGTTATACCGAAGCTCGTATGTCTAAGATTGCTGTAGAAATGCTTAGAGACTTAGATAAAGAAACAGTAGATATGGTAGATAACTATGATGGTGAAGAAAAAGAACCATCAGTTCTTCCTTCTCGTTTCCCAAATCTAGTTGTAAATGGTTCAAGTGGTATTGCAGTAGGTATGGCAACAAACGTTGCTCCACATAACTTAGGTGAAACAATTGATGCAATTAAAGCATTAATGGATAACCCAGAGATGACAGTTATCGATTTAATGGAATATATGAAAGGTCCTGACTTTCCTACAGGAGCATATATTTTAGGTAGATCTGGTATTAAATCATCTTTTGAAACAGGTAGAGGCTCTGTTATTATGAGAGCTAAAACAACTGTAGATGAACTTCCAAATGGTAAACCAAGAATTATCGTTACAGAATTACCATATATGGTGAATAAAGCAGTTCTAGTAAAAAGAATCGCTGATTTAGCTAGAGAAAAAACAATTGATGGTATTACAGATTTACGTGATGAATCTAATATGAGTGGTATTCGTATCGTTATGGAATTACGTAAAGATGTTCAACCTGAAGTTATTTTGAATCAATTGTATAGAATGACACCATTACAATCTAACTTTGCTGTAAATAATGTCGTTTTATTTGATGGTGCACCAAAGCTTGTTGGTATGAAGGGTTTACTAAATGGTTATATTCATTTCCAACATGAAGTTATTACACGTCGTACACAATTTGATTTAAAGAAAGCAGAAGCTCGTGCGCATATCTTAGAAGGTTTAAGAATTGCAGTAGATAATTTAGATGATATTATTCATACAATTCGTAATTCAAAAGATGCTAATGAAGCAATGCCAAGATTAATGGATGGTTTTGGCTTAGATGAAATTCAAGCTAAAGCAATTCTAGATATGCAGTTTAGAAGACTAACTGGCTTAGAAAGAGAAAGAATTGAAAATGAATATCAGGATTTATTAATTAAAATTGCTGATTTAAAAGATATTCTTGCTCATGATGAAAGAATTCGTCAAATATTAAAAGATGAATTAACAGAAGTTAAAGCTAAATATGATACACCTAGAAGAAGTGAAATCATTGAAGCAGATGCTTCTATGGAAGATGAAGATTTAATACCTGTACAAGATATCATGATCACTTTATCAAGTAATGGATATATCAAGAGAATTACAAGTGATACATACCGTGTTCAAAATAGAGGTGGTAAAGGTATCAAGGGTATGGAACTTAATAAAGATGATGTGATTGATCAGTTTGTAAGTCTTTCAACTCATGACAATTTATTAATCTTTACAAATCTTGGTAGAGTATATAGAATCCGTGGTTTCAATGTACCTGAATACAGTAGAACTTCAAAAGGATTACCTATCGTTAACTTATTACCAATGGATAAAGAAGAAAAAGTTAAAGCTCTTGTACCATATGGTAGAGAAGATGAAGCTCAATTCTTATTCTTTGTAACTAGAAAAGGTCTTGTAAAGAGAACTACTGTTGAAGAATTCTCTAATATCAATAAAAACGGTAAGATTGCCTTGAAGCTAAATGAAGATGATGAACTTGCCTTTGTTAAAGGAACTAAGGGTAATGAAGATATTCTTATTGCTATATCAAATGGTAAAGTAGTTCGTTTCAAAGAAGATACATTAAGACCATTAAGCCGTACTGCAATTGGTGTTAAGGGTGCAAATATTGACGGTGGTGAAGTTATTGGAATGGCTACAAGTGAAGAGGGTAATAAAGTATTAACTGTAACAGAAAATGGTTATGGTAAGTTATCTGAACTTGAAGAATTCCGCGCAACAAATCGTGGTGCAAAAGGTGTTAAAGCTTTAACAGTAAACGAAAAAACAGGTAATCTTGTTTGCTTGAAAGCTGTACAAGGTAATGAAGACTGTATGATTATTACTAATGATGGTATAGTTATCCGTATTTCATTGACACAGGTATCTGTATATAGTCGTGGTGCTCAAGGGGTAAGACTCATCAATGTTGGTGATGATAAGATGGTATCTAATGTAGCAATTGTTTCTCCAGAAGAATCAGAAGAAGAAACAATTGATACTGAAGAAACTACAGAAGCACCAACTGCCGAAACAATCGAAGAAACAAAAGAATAAAAATGAAAAGAGAGTAATGAAGTTATGCTGAATAGATTGCTTCAAAACTCTCTTTTTATATTTTTTAATTCATTACATTTGTGATTATCAATTAACGTAAGAATACCTTCGTCAACTCCGTATACATCAATACTATCTGCAGATGTTCCTGCATACAATATACCATCTTCATCAAATGTACAGGTTGTATATGTACTTCCGTCAGCCGGAACATATTGCGATATTACATCCGTATCCCTTATTACGCTTAATTTTCCGCTATCACTTACCGCTGCAACATTTCCACTTTTGTCGGCATCAATGCTTACAGCATATGTGACGTCATCTATTACCTTTTTTACGGAAAGTCCGCCCGCCATGGATAATACCGACATCTTGCCTGTTGTTCCGACGTAATAACAGCCATCTGTTCCCTGTGTTATACATTTTACAGCATCATCAGATAAACCATCTTTTTCTGATACAACATTGGCAACCTGTTCGTTTATCATAATAGACAAGCCATTATCATTGGTTCCTATCCATAATCTGCCCTCTTCATCAAGATACATACAATTAACGCTTTTTATCGAATCATACTCATCAATCCATATGAATTCTTTTCCGTTATATCTGTAAAGTCCGCCGTATGTACCTATCCACAATATTCCGTCATTCGTCTGCACAATATCATTGGCACAGCCACCCGGTATTCCGTTTTCTCTTCCGTACACCGTCTGAAGATAAGAACTGTAATCCTGTATTTTATCGTTATCTGATTGTACCATTACATCAGAATCTTTTTGTTGTTCATTCTGGTTTTTTGCCTGTGCTTCTATTGACAGATTCATATTTTGCCCAATCCGGGCTATAACCGATGATGCCAACGCAAACATCAGACACACCGATATTACTCTTTTATCGAATCTTTTCCATCCTTTGTCAAATTTCACAAAAACAAACAGAATTAGTACCGCTATAACCTTATCAAGAAAATCAACATAAAATTCTCCCGCAGCGTAACTTATAATATTATTAAAACCTATGCTTATAAGGGAATCAATAACTCCGTCTCCCCAAATATTATTTGTATAACCATTGAAAAAAATATAATTGAAAATTACAGACACTAC
>CAJJTI010000025.1 GCA_905194705.1 uncultured Solobacterium sp.
ATTATAAAATATAAAAATAGAAGGAGAGAATAAAATTCCAACTGAAATAACATACCAAATATCAAAATCATTTTTCTTTCCATAATAAATAGATATAAATAAAGTAATCATTGGAATTACTACAAGTAACATAATCATAGCTGTACCTGTATCTTTTATTAAAGCTGGAAGAATATAAAAATTAATTACCAGCAAAATATAAATAAATATATTCTTTTTTAGCTTGTCCATTTTATATATCCTCTATTTTCAAGTAATTCTTTTTCCCATTTTTTAAAGTTGCTTCATAGCTTAAATCCACTAGCATTTTAATTGTTTCATCATCAACGCTTCCATCTAGCGCAACTGTTATCCAGCTTGATTTATTCATATGATATCCAGGAAAAATACCATTTTTATTATGTAATGAACCCGAAAGTGTCGCATCACATTTTAAATTAACAACTTCTAACATTCCTTCTTCTAAGAATCCTAATTTACTTTTTTCTACATTCATAATCAATGCAAACCATTTTTTATTACTATTATGACGAAACACTTCATTATCTGGTTATTTTACCCGTGGGTAATCAGGATTTACATTAAAAGTATTTTGTATATATTGTTTTAATTCTTTTCTATTCATCATCTATATTATCTATTATTAACTCATAATAAAGTAAATATCTTTATTGCATAAAAAAACTAGATATCACAGTTTTGTAACATCCAGTTTCTTCTTTTTATAGACAAGCTTTATAAATTTCTACAATATCTTCTGGAGATAATGGTACATATGCTTTACCAAGTCTATCATTTCTATTTGCGTGATTTGCCATTTCTTCAAAATGAGTTTCATCAATGTCAAGTTCTGTTAAAGTCATTGGAATACCACTGTCCTTAAAGAATTGTTCTAATGCATCAATTGCCTCATAAGCAAGTTTTAATTCATCTTCACCATCTAATCCCATAACATTTCTTGCAAATTTAGTAAAGCGCTCTAAAGTTGTAGGATCTTTCTTTAAAATAAATCTCATCCATCTTGGTGTTAGGATAGCTAAACCCACACCATGCGTAATATCATAGAAAGCACTTAATTCATGTTCCATTGCATGACATGGCCAGCCTGTAGATTCTTTACCATATTCAGGAATACCAGAGCAGGCAATTGATGAATCAGCCATTAGATTTGCACGAGCAGAATAGTTATCAGGTTCTTCTAAGGCAACAGGTAAGTTTTTCATTACAGATTTAAGAATAGTTTCCGCAACACCATCCGATAAATCACTATCCATTGTTCTAGAAAAATAACCTTCAAATATATGAGACATAATATCTGCAGAACCAGCTGCTGTTTGATATTTAGATACAGAAAATGTATAAGTTGGATCACAAATGGAAACAGAAGGATATGTATAACTATTACCCAACTTTTCTTTTGTCTTCATATTAGAAATAACGCCACCACCATCAAATTCAGATCCAGTAGCACTTAATGTTAGAATATCTACTAAAGGAAGAGCTTTTCTATTTTTTTCACTTGTTTTTACCATATCCCATAAATCATTTCCCTGGTAATAAACACCTGTACAAATTGCTTTAGCACAATCGATAGTGCTTCCTCCACCTACTGCTAAAACTACATCAATATTATTTTCTTTACATAGTTTTACGCCTTTTTCTACAGATTCAATACGAGGATTTGGTTCAATTCCAGCACATTCTGTTACATTAAAACCACCCTCATCTAATATTTTCATTACTTCATCATATAGGCCAATTTTCTTAATTGATCCTCCACCATAGGCAAGTAATACATTTTTACCAAATAGCAATAAAGATTCTTTCAAGTGACTGATTGCACCTTTTCCAAAATAAACTTTTGTCGGAATATTATGTGTATAATTTAGCATTCTATTCTACCTCTCAATCTACCATCAATTATAATATGAAAATACTTTCATAGATGTGAAAGTTCAATCATTTTTAATTGACATTAATTACACAAGCTCCTAAAATAATGATTAATATTAATAAAATTGTTAAAGGGGGAAATTAACAATGAAGAAAGTTTTATCCAAATTATTAGCTGTTTCTTGTATTTTATCTCTTAGTGCATGTGGTCAAGCCACTGATGAAGCAGATGCCGGTTCCAATACTTCTAAAGATAAAGATTTCAAAGTAGGTGTTGTGCAATTATTACAACATCCTGCATTAGATGCTGCTACAGAAGGATTTGTAGATGCTTTAAAAGAAAAAGGTATCACAAATGTAGATGTTCAAAACGCAAGTGGTGAATCTACAAACTGTACAACAATTGTTGGTGGTTTTGTCGCTGATAACTATGACTTAATCATGGCTAATGCAACTGCCGCTTTACAAGCCGCAAGTGCTGCTACAGATACTATTCCAGTATTAGGTACATCTATTACTGTATATGATGTCGTTCTTGGTGGAAGTATTCCAAAAAATGTCAGTGGTACAAGTGACCTAGCACCTCTTGAAGAACAAGCAAAAATGATTACAGATTTAGTTCCAAATGTTTCTAAAGTAGGACTACTATATTGTTCTGCTGAAGCTAACTCAGAATATCAAGTTGATGCTGTAGCTAAAATATTAGAAGAAGCAGGTGTTACAACTAAGAAATATACATTCAATGACTCAAATGATGTTACTTCTGTTACGGAAAGTGCTGTGAATGATGGTGTTGATGCGATTTATATTCCAACAGATAATACAGCTGCTGCTAATACAGAAGCTATTGCAAATGTTGTTCTTCCTGCAAAAGTTCCAGTAATTACTGGTGAAGAAGGATTATGTTCAGGATGTGGTGTTGCAACACTTACCATTTCGTACTATGACATTGGTTATAAAACTGGTGAAATGGCTGCAGATATCTTGTTAAATGGTGCTGATATTTCAACATTGGATATTCAATATGCACCAACCTTCACAAAAAAATACAACAAAGCAAATGCTGAAGCGCTTGGCATTGAAATACCAAGTGACTATGTTGCTATTGAAGAATAACCAAGTTTAAGGGAGTAACCTTACTCCCTTATTTTTTTAATGAAAGGGATTTACTATGAGTTTTTTATTAGGATTTATTAATTCATTACCAAGTGCTGTATCTCAAGGACTAATCTGGGGAATTATGGCTATTGGGGTGTATATCACATACAAAATATTAGATGTGGCTGATTTAACCGTTGATGGTTCTCTATGTACAGGTGGAGCAACCTGCATTATTTTAATTGTTAATGGTAAGCCAATCTGGTTTGCATTACTATGTGCAATTATTGTTGGTGCTATTGCAGGACTAGTTACAGGATTATTTATTACAAAATTTGGCATTCCTGCAATTCTCGCTGGTATCTTAACTCAACTTGCTTTATATTCTATCAACCTTCATATCATGGGTTTTAATACAAGCAGTTTCTCAAAATCAAATTTACCTGTCAGTGTAGATAAATATAACTTAATTGTTTCTTCGAGATATGTAAGAGAATTATCTTTAAGAAATCCTATGTTTGTTATTTTAATCTTCGTTGTATTAACAATTGCTATATTATACTGGTTCTTTGGTACAGAACTTGGTTCATCTATTCGTGCTACTGGCGCAAATGTACAAATGGCACGAGCACAAGGAATTAATACTGATAAAACAAAAGTTATCGGTCTAGTTATTTCTAATAGTATTGTTGCGTTCAGTGGTGCTCTTCTTTCCCAATATCAAGGTTTCTCCGATATTAATATGGGTAGAGGATCTATCGTTATTGGTTTAGCTGCTGTTATTATTGGTGAAGTTATTTTTTCTAAAGTATTTAAAAACTTTGCTTTAAAACTTTCTGCATGTGTTATTGGTGCAATCGTTTACTATGCTGTTATTCAATTTGTATTAAAGCTAGGTTTGTCAACAGATGATTTAAAATTACTAACAGCAGTTGTTGTAGCTATATTCTTAGCTATTCCATACTGGAAAAGTAAATACAGCAAAGGTGGTAAATAATTATGTTAAAAGTGGAAAATATATATAAGACATTCAACCCTAACACTGTAAATGAAAAACATGCATTAAATGGTGTTTCTTTAACTTTGAATGATGGTGATTTTGTGACTGTTATCGGTTCAAATGGTGCAGGTAAATCTACATTACTTAATGCAATAGCTGGTATTTGGAATATAGACAGTGGAAAAATATCAATTGATGAAGATGATATTACAAAATTGCCCGATTATAAAAGAGCGAAATATATTGGTCGTGTATTCCAAGATCCGATAACTGGTACTGCTGCTACAATGCAGATAGAAGAAAATATGGCTCTTGCAAAAAGAAGAGGTAAAAGAAGAACACTTAAAGTAGGGATTACCGATTCAGAAAGAGAAGAGTATAAAACTTTATTAAAAGAATTAAATTTAGGTCTTGAAGATAGATTAACAAGTAAAGTTGGTTTATTGTCTGGCGGTCAAAGACAAGCTTTAACACTATTAATGGCAACAATGCAAAAGCCAAAACTTCTATTATTAGATGAACATACAGCTGCTCTTGATCCAAAAACTGCTTCAAAAGTATTAACTCTTACAGATAAACTTGTAAAAGAAAACAATCTAACAACATTTATGGTTACCCACAACATGAAAGATGCTTTAAAATATGGTAATCGCTTAATCATGATGTGTGATGGAAAAATTATTTATGATGTTTCAGGAGAAGAAAAACAAAAACTTGAAGTAGCTGACTTGTTACATAAATTCGATACTGCTGGTGGTGTAGTTTCAGACTCCATGATGTTAGGATAAAAGCCGGAATTAACCGGCTTTTAGTTTCTTTAGTTCTTCTTTCTGCTCTTTTGTTATACGATAACTTTCTATCGCTTTTTGGATTGTTTTATTATGTACCCAAACTGATAATTTCTTGTCTTTTAATATTTTAACTACTTCATCATAATGTTTTGCTAATGCTGTTGCATAAAACCAGCTTATCGCCATATTTACATAATATTCATCACTTTTAACTTGTAGGGGATAATTTAAATAGTCTTTTTGGTAATCCTCATCCAGATAATAAGTCATTAACATTACCACACCAAAACGAATCGTATATGTATCTTTTGATGAAATCCAGCTTTTTATTTCATCTATAAATATTTGTTTATGTTTTTTTATACTTTTAGGTTTTAGTACATCACATACTGCCCAGTTATCAATATACGGAAGAAATGCTTGTATAGATTTTATAAACGTTTCATAATCTGTCATTTCTGAGAGTAATAAAGCATGTAGAACGTTTTCATCATAATATGTATGTGGTAATGTATTTAAAAATTTATCAGCTTCTTTTGTATACTTTATTTTCATTGCATAAGAGCGTAATAAAGGAATTCTAATACCAATAATTGTATTTTTATCAATTGTTGGTATCAGCTTGCTGTGGAACTCTTTATAAGAAATATCCTGTAACTTAAATAATTCTTCCTGAATCTTCATTAGTACATGCTCTTCGCACTTTCTCCAGCTTGCTCTGGATATCCAGGTCCTGCCCCTTCATATTGTTCAGCAAAAATATAGCCTGCATTATATGCTCCATCTTTACTATCTTCTACTGATTGAAGTTGTGATAAAACACCTGTATAAAAGTTATTTAACTCATATTCAATATAATGAACCTGACCATCTACAGTCCGATAATCTAAACCGTTATTATTGCAGAATTCCATCAGCCTTCTATATCTTGATCCACCCCATTGACATAAACCATAGTTACTTGAACCATTGTATACGTCTGGTCGATAAGAAGACTCACGTTTAATATTTGCCATAATACCTATTGCAGCAGCACGATTTAATCCCATATTACCAGTTAAATAGTTATAAATTTGATCAGAATTACTTGTCGAGTCTCCACCTGTATTTTCTCCTGCAGGACTAACAACATTCACTACCCATTCATCTGTCGAACGATTACCTGCTTTATCAATAGCAATTAACTGCACATCATATTCACCAGGCGTATTAATATCAAAGTTACTAACAATCGTATATGTGCCCGGTGCTTCAACATCTGACCAAGGTAAAGTCCCATCCACATCGTCTGTTACTGACATAACATTCATGGTTAAGCGATAATTTGCCCCAGCAGTAATTGTAAAATAATCTTGATATATCCAAATCTGTGGTGGTGTAGTATCTGTTTCAGGTTTTGCTTCAACTGTAATTGTCCATTCATCCGTTGTACGATTACCTTCTTTATCTAAAGCAATTAGTTGCACATTATAAACACCAGGTTCATTTACATTTAAATCTGAAACAATCGTGTATCTGCCATTTTGTTCAGTATCAGCGTAAGGTATAGTTCCATCAATTGCATCTGTTACAGAAATAACATTACTTCTTAAATTAATACTTGCACCGACTTTAATTATAATATTGTCACGACGAATCAAAATATGTGGCCCAACGCCATCTGATTGTGGTGTATCTAATACGGTAATCACCCACTCATCTGTTGAGCGATTACCCGCATTATCAATTGCAATAAGTTGCACATCATATTTACCAGGTGTATTAATATCAAAATTACTTACGATAGTATAAGTTCCATTAGCTTCACTAGCACTATAAGGAAGTTTACCATCCACATCATCTGTTACTGACATAACATTACTTGCTATATCATATTTTGTACCTTTCCGTAATGTGATTTCATCTTTATAAATCCAGATTTTAGGTGCTACTGTATCTAAAACAGGACTTATTGTCGCGCTAGAAGTAGGTAATGTCTCTGTCACAATTATTTTCCAGTCATCATATGCTTTATTACCATCTGTATCTGTCGCAATCAACTTAACATCATATGTTCCTACTTTTTGATTATCAAAATTAGATTGAATTGTATAGCTTCCATTTGTTTCAGTTTTTGCATATGGTAAAGCTTTAAGAGAAGCGTCTGTTACAGAAATAACATTATTTTTAATATCATATCCTGTACCTTTAGCAATCTTGATTTCATCTTTTCTAATCCATATAAGCGGATTAATTGAACCCACTTTACCTTTAACAATGACTTCATAAGAAGCTTTTGATATCGCTCCATCCTGGTCCATCATTTTAATTACAACGTTATATGTACCTTCTTTTTGTACATCTACATTATGTTCAATGATATATGTTCCTGGTAATAATTCTTCACTAAAGCTTAATTCATTACCATACGCATCATAAATTCCACTGATATTTCCTTTTGGATCAAATTCATTTCCTGCTTTTATCGCAACACTTTCCGCTTCAAAAATAGCACCAACTTTATCACTCTTTACGGTAATTTCTTTGATAAAAACTCTGGTTACATTTTTTCCATCATTATTTTTCACTGTCAACTTATAAACAATATGTTGTTTGCCTAATACGCTTGTATCAATAGATTGAAGAATAGAAATATCACCTTCATAAGATTCAACAAATGCCATTGGATCAATTGATTCATTTACTAACACACTATCTTTATCATTAAAGGAAATTGTTAAAGAATTATATAATTCTTCATCACTTTTCACTTCTACAACTGGTGTTTCTTTAATTGGCATTGGTGTATAAAAATGTGTTACAAAATAATAAATACCTGTACCTAATATCCCTAACAACAATAAAACAAGTACAATTATCATAAAAGTATGTCCTTTTTTATGCTTTTCAGGCATGATAACCGCTGCTTCTTCTAATGGAATGGTTTTAGTTTCAGCTACTGGTTCAATAATTTCTTTTGTAAGTTCTTTCGTTTCTTCATCTGGTTCTGCTTTTTGAATACATTTTTGACTATGTAAAATAACATCTTTTAAGTCTTCAGGTAATGGTGATGAAATCTTAACTGTTTCATGCGTAAATGGGGATAAAAATTCCATTTTGGCTGCATGTAAACTGACACGTTTTATATATTCAGTATTACCACCATATAAACTGTCACCTAATAAAGGATGACCAATAGCCTTCATATGGGCTCTAATTTGATGGGTTCTACCAGTAATAATCGTTACTGCAACAACACTAAAAGGAAAGCCATTTATTTCTCTTTCCTCCATTACTTTATATTGGGTAATTGCTTCTTGACCGTTATCTGTATCAACTTTTCTTTCTTTACCTTCATCTATTTTAGCTAATGGTAAAGAAATCGTACCTTCTTTTTCTTTAAAAATACCTTCAGCATAGGCAATATATATTTTCTTTAATTTTCCAGTTATTCTTTCTTGATTGAGCCTGGAAGCAGCGGGTTGATTTTTAGCAAATAATACAACTCCACTTACTTCATTATCTAAACGACCTATAGATCTAGCAACAAAAGGAACACCCTGCTTCTGATAATAAGAAATAAGAATACTTCCTGTTGAATCATCTAAATGATTATGACTTGCATGTGTTGGTATACCACTAGGTTTATTTACCGCAACAAAATCATCTGTTTCATATAAAATATCTGGAGCAGCATCTATTTTCACAATTTCTTCTACTTTATCTTCAGGGAAGCGTACAAGTAAAATATCAGAAACTCTCATACGTGAATTCACATATGCTTTTTCGCCATTTACAAGTATTTCTCCATCAAATTTACATTGTGAAATTTCATGGTCAGATAAATGAAGTATATTTTTTAAAATTGCATATACTTCACCATGTGTATAACTGTAATCATTTATATTCAGTTCGTATCTTATTTCTTTTGCCATATTTTAATTTATTCTATTTGTGAACGAAGGTAACTATAAATAAATTCATCTAAATCCCCGTCCATAACTGCCTGGATATTTCCAACTTCATGGCCTGTTCTTAAGTCCTTAACCATTGTATATGGACAGAATACGTATGAACGAATTTGAGAACCCCACTCAATTGCCTTCTGTTCCCCTTTAATATCTGCCATCTTTCTGGCATTTTCTTCAATCTTTCTTTGTAATAATTTAGATTTCAACATATTCAAACAACGTTCACGGTTTTGAATTTGTGATCTTTCTGTTTGACAAGTAACGACAATTCCCGTTGGAATATGTGTCATACGTACTGCTGAGTCTGTTTTATTAATATGTTGTCCACCTGCTCCACTTGCACGCATTGTAATAACATCTAAATCTCTATCATCAATTTCAATATCAATATCATCTTCAAATTCAGGAATTACTTCTACAGATGCAAATGATGTGTGTCTTCTTGCATTAGAATCAAATGGAGAAATACGAACTAGACGATGAACACCATTTTCAGCTTTTAAATAACCATAAGCCATAGGTCCTTCCAGCAAGACAGAAACTGATTTAATACCCGCTTCTTCACCTTCAAGATAGTCTAATACGGTAATTTTATAGCCTTTTCTTTCTCCATAGCGGCAATACATACGATATAGCATCTGTGCCCAATCCATCGCTTCTGTACCACCAGCACCCGGATGAATTTCTAAAATACAGTTATGGTCATCATATGGTCCACTTAATAAAACCTGTATTTCATAATCTTCAAAATCCTTCATGGTGTTTTTATATTCTTCATCCACAAGTTCTTTTAAATCATCATCATAGCTTTCTTTTAGTTCATCTAAACTGCTACTTAATTCTTCGAGAGCTTCTTTTAATTTATGATGATTATCTAGCAATGATTTCAAATTGTTTGTCTCACGAATAATGGCTTGTGCCTTCTTTTGGTCATTCCAAAAGTTCTCACCATTCATGAGTTTTTCATTTTTATCTATAATTTCTTGTTTACTGTTGAAGTCAAAGAGATTGGCCAAGCTGCTCCAATTTGGCTTGGCTCTTAAGAACGCTTTGCTTCATATCATATAATTCCATAAATTAACCTCTTATGCTTTTTCACTTGTTTTTTCTTGAATAACTTTTAAATTCATGCAATATGTCACAATTGTCTGAGCAATTGACTGCATCATACTTTCAAATAACTGGAAGCCTTCTGTAACATATGCTTGTAATGGATTATCTTGAGCATAGCTTCTTAGACCAATACCATCACGTAGTTTACTCATTGTATCAATATGATCTACCCATGCTCTATCAATAACTCTTAGTGACATTTCTCTTTCAAATTGACGAATCTTGTCACGAACCGGTTGAATCTTGTCATCATATGCTTTCCAAGCTCTTTCATCAACTAAGCTACTAATTTCTTCAACTGTCTTATTTTGTAGTTCAGAACTTTCCACAATATTGTTAAAGCCCATTTTATTTAAAGATGTTATTAATTCATCTACATTTACATCATTATGCTTAGAATCCATAATAACGTGAGAGCTTACTGTATCAGAGATAACTCTCTTGAACATACCTTCAATAACACTATGAACATCTTCATTATCCAAAATAAAGTTTCTTTGTTCATACATTACTTCACGTTGTTGACGAAGAACATCATCATATTGAAGTAAAGTTTTACGAGCATCAAAGTTAATACCTTCTACACGTTTTTGAGCAGAAGTAATGGATTTAGTAATTGTTTTACTTTCAATAGCTTCATCACCAAGTTTAGAAAATAAACCTTCCATTCTTTCACTGCCGAAGCGAACCATCAAGTCATCTTGTACAGATACATAGAATCTTGATTCACCTGGGTCACCTTGTCTACCTGAACGACCACGCAACTGGTTATCGATACGTCTTGATTCATGTCTTTCAGAACCTAATACGCATAAACCGCCAAGTTCTCTAACACCTTCACCTAGCTTAATATCAGTACCACGACCTGCCATGTTAGTAGCGATAGTAACTGAACCTTTTTCACCTGCTTTAGCAATGATTTCAGCTTCACGTTCATTATTCTTCGCATTTAATACTTCATGTGGTATTTTCTTTTTCTTTAACATCTGGCTGATTAATTCAGAAGTTTCAACCGCAATTGTACCAACAAGAACTGGTTGTCCTTTTGCATGTCTTTTTTCTACTTCATCAACTAATGCTTCAAATTTAGCTTTTTTAGTTCCATATACTGCATCTGGCTGATCAATACGAGCAACTGGTTTATTTGTAGGAACCTCGAGAACTAACATGTTATAAATTTCATGGAATTCTTCTTCCTCAGTTTTTGCAGTACCTGTCATACCTGCAAGCTTATTGTATAAACGGAAGAAGTTCTGATAAGTAATTGTCGCAAGAACGGTTGTTTCCTGACGAATAGAAATACCTTCTTTAGCACATACTGCTTGATGTAAACCATCAGACCATTCTCTACCCTTCATTAAACGACCAGTATTAGGGTCAACAATATGAATTTGATCATTTTCTTTATCCACAACATATTCAACGTCTTTTGCCATGATATAGTTGGCTTTTAATGCCTGGTTAATACGATGCAATAGTTGTGTATGTTCAAGGTTATATAAGTTTTCAATACGGAAAGCTTTTTCAGCTTTACTAACACCAGTTTCAGTTAATTGGCAAGTACGACCTTTAACATCAATTTCATAATCTTCATCAAGCTTTAAACGTTTTACAAAGCGGTCAGCCTGTAAATATAAGTTAGCTGTCTGTTTCATACCACCAGAAATAATCAATGGTGTTCTAGATTCATCAATTAAAATAGAGTCAACTTCATCGACCAACGCAAAGTTCAATCCTCTTTGAACTCTGTCCTTTGCATTAGTAACCATGTTATCTCTTAGATAGTCAAAACCAAGTTCTGAGTTAGTTGTATATGTGATATCACATGCATATGCTGCTCTTTTTTGTGCAGGTGTTAATTCTCTTAAGTTTAAACCTACTGTTAATCCTAAAAATCTATGGATTTCTCCCATCCACTCAGAGTCACGCTTTGATAAGTATTCGTTAACAGTAACTACATGAACACCTTTTCCTGTTAAGGCATTTAAATAAACAGCCATAACAGATGTTAATGTTTTACCTTCACCTGTCTTCATTTCAGCAATATCGCCACCTTGCATAATACAGGCACCAATTAATTGCACATGGTATGGATATTCACCAATAACTCTTCGACAAGCTTCACGTGCTGTCGCAAAAGCTTCCGGTAAAATATCATCTAAAGTCTTACCTTCAGCTAATAACGCTTTTAATCGTGGCGTTTCAGCTTTAAGCTCTTCATCACTCATTGCTTTATATTTTTCAGCCATCTGTTCAGCCGGTTTTATCTTCTTTTCGATTTCTTTTATTTTATGTGCATCTGTGTTTAAAATGCGATCAAATATGTTTGCCATAAAAAACCTCCTTAAAACGCTATAATATTATAACTTGTAAAGTGCTTTTCATTCAAGAATAGGCACTCTTGCAACAGTATATATTTTAATTTTATGCGCTTTTATATCAATATTACTTAAAGCAGCACGTAAAGTAGAACCAGTTGTATATACATCATCCACTAATGCTATCTTGTAAGGTAAATGAATATTTTCTTTTAAATACATTGTTTTACCGATTTCTTTTCGTTCTTTTAATGTTTTACCTTTTTGATTACTTTCAGTAATAAATGGTTCTAACATTGGTAATTTTAAACTTGAAAACATAAATTTCAAATGTGAAAATCCTCTTTCTTCCAGTCTTTCTTTAGTACTTGGCATCAGTATCAGTGTATATCCACAAAGATAATGTCTTATTTTCTTTCTAACCGGATACAAGAACACATCTTTTAAAGCTTCATCATAACATTCCTTATATTGTATAAGTGTACTTCTAAAGGCATCATTATACTCCCAGGATGACTTTACAATATAAGGCCCTAGTTTTATATCTTTCTTATTTTCTACCCATTTACTTCGACAATTAGAACATAATAAGTCATCTTTAAATAATATTTCTTTTATTGTTCCTTCTGTAAACAAATCTTTTCCACACATTAAACAATTCATGCTCTATTCGCCCTTTCTATTTCATTTATACAATCTTGTACTATTTCTGTCTTTTTCGATGTAATAAATAAGACATCTCCTTCAGGATGAAGAAAATTTCTTCCTGCTCGACCAGCCATTTGTATTAAAGCAGCCTCATTAAAAACACTGTGATTAGCTTCATAAATACATACATTCACATTTGGAATAGTTACTCCTCTTTCTAAAACCGTTGTACATATACATATTCCATCAAAATCATTTCTAAACTTTTCAATAACTTCATCTCTATTTTCTGTTTTACTGGTACACATATATACATGCAAAAATAAAGTCAAAAAGAAGGTCATTTGTTTTGCCATCGCAATTGTTGGCACAAATATCATTCGTGGTGTATTTTTATATTTTTTAATCCAGTACAGTAAACAAATCATCCTTCCAATTAAAAATCCAGTATAAACTTTAGGAACCGGAATAGGTTTACCATGTGGTCTTGAATCTAAATTCAATACATATAATTTGCCCATTTTTACCATTTTAAGCAAAATATCATCAGGTGTAGCAGTTAGATATATATGATGTTTTGTGCAGGCAGTAGATGCAATACCATGTAATACGTCATTACCATAAAAAGGAAAAGCATCAGGTTCATCCAAAATTAATAAATCAAATGCATTATAGTAACGAAATAACTGATGAGTTGTACAGACAATTAAATCACCATCTAAAACACTTGTATGTCCACCACATACTGCAATTACTTTTGCCTTTGGAAAGATTTCTTTAAATCTTTCTGCAAGTTCTAAAACAACCTGTCTTCTAGCAATCGCAAAACATACTTTCTTCTTTTTTTTAAGCATTTTCGCAATTGTTTCAACAACCAGTTCCGTTTTTCCAGCACCGGTTACTGCATGAATTAATATATCTGTTTCTTCTATTTTCTCTTTGCATTGCGTACTGATTATTTTCTGTTTCTCAGTCAATGGATATTTCAAAACATATTCTTCACTGTTATTCCCCGGTAAATCTAAAGAAACACTTTCTAAAGTATCTTCAATACAAATACGTGAAAAAGAAATACATTTACGGCAATAATATCCATGAACGCCTTTATAGAAATATGCAGGATCTTCATTTAAACAACGTGGACATCTCATACATATATATAATTCGCAAAAAATATATGAATTCCCCAAATATTTCTTATTTTCAATAAATATCAAAAAAAAGAAGACTTACGCCTTCTTGTTGAAACCTAGTTCTGTATGATTAACAATACGTATACGACCAGCTTTTTCTTCACTTAATAATTTTTGAAACTGAATCTTCGACATAAATTCACGAACTACAGAAACATCGGTTTCATAATCAACCATACAAATGGCTAAATCATTGATGTTTCTCATATATCATTTTTGTCCTTTCTGGTATTTACCAGTAAATATATAATAGCACAAAAATCAAGGAAGTGAAGAATTCACACAATTTCACAATTTATAAAATAATATACAAAATACGAGAAGTATGGTACGAAATCATACAAATCAGGATTTCTTTGCTCACGAAGAAATTACGATAACCAGGATTTGGTTAAAATGTGGTTTGACATTTCAGGGGCGGATATTATACAATCATATTTAATCGAAAAAAATTCAGGAAAGGAGTATGCGGCAGTCAAAAAGAACTGAGAGGGTAAGCCCTGATGGCATGCACTGCTGCAGAACATAAAATGGAAGAATTATACGCTGCAATTGAGAAAAAAATCAAAGCTTCCGGTTATCCGCGTGAGATTTCCGGTGCAGATGTGTATGATGATATCTGCGACCAGATCGAGGGAAAAGAGAACGGAAGCTATATTCTGCTGTCCAAGTTTGAGGATGATGTAATCTTTGAGTATCATATCACGGTAATGGATGATGATTTTAATCTCGGGGTTCTTACCATGCGTACGCCTGAGGGAGTATTTGAGACCGATTTTGATGAATAAAAGAACTATTCAGACACGCTCTGGCAGAAGAGTTTGCCATACGAAATATCCTGTAAGGTAAGAAATCAGGAAGAGTCTGGATTAAGAAATACCAAAATACAATATTAAGAAATACATAGAAAGTGTGCATAGAATGAAAGTATTGGAAATTATTTTGCCCGTACTGGTGATGATCCTTCTGGGTATGGCCTGCAAGAGGCTGAAACTGCTGGATCAGAATGGAATTAACAATATGAAGCTTCTGGTGACCCAGATCATGCTTCCTGTGGCAATTTTCCATGCCCTTGCTACGGCAGAATATAATAAAGAAACTGGAATTCTGGTTGGAATCATGTTTGTAATGCTGGTTGTTTCCTTTAGCATCGGTTTTTTACTCCGTCCGCTTATGCCGGCAGAGCGTTACCGGAAATATCTGCCCTTTATGGTCAGTGTATACGAAGGCGGTTCCATGGCCTATCCTTTATATACCAGCCTTTGCGGAGCGGAGAACCTTTCCCAGATCGCTGTGCTGGATATTGCAGGTCTTCTGTTTGGCTTCAGCGTCTATATGGGAATGCTCGGACAGGTGGAAAACGGGGAAAAGATCGATCCGGGAAAACTGTTTTCCAGTGCAATACGTACACCGGCGTTTATTGCAAGTGTGTTGGGAATCATTGCCGGACTTACCGGTGTGGTGCAGAAGCTTCTTGCCGGACCGTTTGCAGGTACCTATACAAGTGTGGAGAACATTCTCACCACTTCCATAACCTCAGTTATTCTGCTGGTGGTAGGATTCAGCATTGAATTTGATAAGAAACTTCTTTCCCCATGTATCAGGACCATTGTACATGGGGAAAGACCATTGTACTTCGTATTCTTCTTCAGGCAGTCATGATCGGGGGAGTGCTGCTGGCAATACATTACATAGTGGGAGATCATCTGCTTTTGAACCTTGCAGTGATCAGCTACATGTCCGCTCCAGCCACATTCAGTATGCAGACCTTCCTGAAGAGTGAGGATGGAAGCGCTTATGTTTCCACCACCAATTCTCTGTATTGCCTGGTATCCATACTGGTGTATGTGGTCATGGCATTTGTAGTTTATTGATGCAGAAAAAGAAAGCTTCAGACAGTATCATTTTTGATATTGTTCTGCAGCTTTCTTTTTTTGTTGGATTCAGGGAAAATATACTGCAAAGTGGGGCGTGCAGATTGCGGGAATGATTTTTCAGATACGCTCCAGAGTGTGTCTGCATGAAACCTCTCTGCTTTGCTTATGGATGAGAAACGGCTGTTTTCTGTATGCGCAACATAATTTTTGCAGTAAAAACACCATTTTCATAAGTGAAGCTGCTGTCTCCTCCGTTTTTTTCTGCAATGTGGCGGACAGACTGGATTCCCACTCCGTTTCCGGGACGCTTGGACGACTGGAAAATATGATTTTTCTCCTGTATTTTCCCTTCAAAGGTATTTTCCACCTGGATCAGGAGAAGGTGCTTATGATGAAGGTAAACCTCTGCATGGATTCTCCTGTTGAAAGGCTTTGCTTTCAGGCTGGCTTCCAGAGCATTTTCCAGAAGGTTGGAGAGAACCAGGCACATATCGATCTGGTCTATGGAAATGTGGGCTGGCAGAGCTGCATTTGCCTGGAAAGGAATGTTCTCCCGTTTTGCCAGAGCGGCATAATGGCTGATCACGCTGTCAGCCGCCTGGTTTTCACAAAAATGCAGGTTGTAGTCTGGGATTTTACTGTTTGCATTGGAAAGATATTCTTTTATTTTTTCCAGATCTCCCTTTTCCGCAAGGGAAGAAAGCTGCAAAAAGTGATGGCGGATATCGTGTCGTGCCTGCCTTGCCTCCTCTATGGCAGAGCAAAGGTTCTCATATCGTGCCTGCTGAAGGGAGAGAAAATGATTTTCCTGCTGAAGCCTTGCATTTTTATTCAGGCTGTTGGCCATCATAAGAAACATTGTGTAAAACAGCATGAGAATCACAAGAAGCACCAGGCTGATCACAATGTAGCCCTGCAAAATACGTCCGGTATACAGAGTTCCCTCATATTTGGGAATCATAAACAGGTTCAGACCTATAAAAATCAGTGGCAGTATCCAGAAAACATACCAGGTCTGGGCTAAATTTTCGTCATCGATCATAGTGCGGGCTGCATGGGAGGCCGGGTACCAGGCGGCAGCAACGAACAGCAGACATATTACATTGTAAAAAATTCCGGCATTGGTGTGAAACCAGAGTTCTGTTTCCGGAAGTCCAAGTCTTTCTGCCACAATGGCATTCACTGCTCTGGAAAGGCTGTTTACGCAGGCAAAGACCGCACATATTGCCAGAAAAATGCTGCCGGATTTCCAGATAGAGATATTCAGGCTTTTGTGATAGATCAGCATCAGTACCAGCAAAGTGGGAAAAAGCACTGAGCTGGTAGGAACGTTAAGAAAGTAACAAAATCCTCCTTCCAGGAGACAGATCCCTGCCAGAAGAGGTGCAAGCCATGCAGCCAGCCTGCCAGGCGGTTGTTTCAGATAGGTCTGCACCGGCAGATAAGCCAGGAGCAGACCGGGAATCATTACCGTAAGCTCCAGAACAGGTCTTAATATAGTATTCATATTCAATGTCCCCTTTGAAACAGAAAATCCATAAAAGTCTGTCTTGCATTTTTAACCAGCTTCCGGCTGACGGAAATCCGGGTTTCATCGTCCAGGATAAACAGGGCTCCATCAAAATCAACAGCATGATCCAGATTGATCACAACGCCTCTGCTGCAAAGATAAAATCTTGGATCCATTTTCAGGGATGCAGTAAAGGCTTCGAAGGACTGGCGGGTGATCAGTTCTTTGCCGCCAGTGGTGTGAATATGGATCATATGGGAAAAATGTTCTGCGTATATAATATGTCGAAACGGAACCTGCACATTGCTTCCATTTACTTTTATATCTATGTATTTTCCGGAATCCGGGATCCGGGAAAGAACCTCATCGATCAGGTCTGAAATCTCATTTTCGGGATATGGCTTCACAAGGTAGTGCATGGCACGGACCTTGAACCCATCCAGAGCATGATCC
>CAJJTI010000026.1 GCA_905194705.1 uncultured Solobacterium sp.
TAGATTTTTCTTTCTTGTTTTTTTACGTTTAATCACCTACTTTCCGAGAAGACTCAATTGGTACATCAATCATAAATGTAGTGCCTACACCAGGCTCTCCATTTACTTTTATGCGCAAGTTTTTTCCATATAAAAACTCAAGTCGTTCACATACATTAACAAGTGCAATTGAATGTACAGAATTATCATTGGTACTTGCCATATAATTGCTACCTTTTTCAATTCTAGCTGCCATTTCTTCATCAATACCTACACCATCATCAGAAATCACAATACAAAGCTTATCTTCTTTTTTATGAATAGATACTGTAACTGTTCCATCTGTACTTTTTGGCACAATACCATGGAATATTGAATTTTCTACAATTGGCTGTAATATATTTTTCGCTATACGATATGAATATAAATCATCATCAATATCAATGACTAAATGAATCTTATCTTTATAACGATAATTTTGAATTGTTACATATGCTTTAATTACATTAATTTCTGTTTCTATCGTGTCATACAGTAAATCTTTATGAATACTCATTCCATCCTGCAGTATTAAAATAAGTGCTTTCACCATTTCAATAACATCGTTATTTCCCTGTTTTCTCGCCAAAACAATGACTGAATTTAAAGTATTATAAATAAAATGCGGATGAATCTTGCTAATCATCATATCAAATTTCAATTTCTTCTTAATCTTTTCATCTTCAATAGATTCCTGTAATAATTGATTGATATTTAAAACCATGTGATTAAAGTTATCACCTAATAACTCAAATTCATCACCACTATGTATATCTACCTGCGTATTTAAATCACCACCAGCAAATTGAGCAATTCCTCTAGTTAATACATCAACCGGTCTCATTGCCTGAGTAATCATATGCACGCAAATATAAATAAAAATGATTGTTACAATTAAAGAAGTGCAAACAAAAAGTAATAATATACGATTAAAATTAGCAAATAAAGAATCGTTTGTTATAAATGAACTAACACAAAAACGACCATCACCTACTAATGTTGCAAGTACATATCCATTATCATATTTCTCTTGAAAATTTTCTTCATAATTCAAGTACTCTGGCCAGGTATCATCAAGAGACAATAATTTATTATTCATATATAAGGCAATGTCTTCTCCACTGGAGTTTGTCTGCCACAACCAGTTATCTAAACGTTGTAAATCAATATTAATAAGTAAAGTCGCTAACTTTTTATTTGGATTATTTGTTTCAATAATATCTTTACGATAACTGATTAAATTTAATGTTTTATTGCCAAATTGAATATCGTAAACATCACTAAAACCAGTATGACCATTTCTATACCAGTCTTCTTTTAAAAGGTTGTCATAGGTTTTATCAACAGGATATAAATTCCACAATGATTTATTATCCACTACAAGAACGCTGCTATGAATAATATCAAGACTGCTGGTTAAACGTGTCATTGCTTTTGTCGCATTATAAGTTGAAGCATAGTCATCTCTGTTATTACAATAATTGATGATTGCTCCATCAGTAATAATATTTTTGCCTATCGTATCAATCTCATGCGTTAAATTTTCTATCTGTAAAGCATTTTGTTCCAAAACTTGTCTACTACGTATTAAATTTTGTTCTAACAGCAAGCCGTTCAAATATTGATACATTACAACAGTTGTCACAGAACTAATTGCAATCATCAATATACTGATAGTAATCGCAAGACGATAAGATATATGCCGAGAAATTTGTTCTTTTATTTTTTGTATATTTTGCATCATTTGAGTAATTCTTTACTAACATCCTTTGGATATATCTTAAACTTTTTATAGAAAACAATGGAGAAATACTGACTTGTATTAAACCCACATTTTGTCGCTATTTCATATACCTTATCATTACTTGTCTTCAAAAGAAACATCGCTTTATCTAAGCGGATATCTAATAGTAATGTAGATAAAGAACTGCCACATTCTTTTTTTACCAGCCGAGATAAATAGTCTTTATTCATTCCCATATCTTCACAAAGCAAATCAAGCACATTATCTTTATCCATATTTTCATTTAAATACTGCATAACATAACTTGTCTTGCGGGAATATCCTTGGGCATTATTTAAAATATCTAACCATGATGCAACAAATTCTTTAAAATCTTTGAAATTAGTAATTGATTGCCACTTTTCAAAATCATCTTGATTTTCTTCGTGTATAAAACCAAGCATTTTATGCATAGTTTGTAATAATTTCTGAATGGTAATATTACATACTTCTAAACTTGGTGTATTTGTCTCTAACCAATTCATATATTTTTTTGTAATTTCGATACAATCACGTATTGTTTCAATGCGAATAATCTGTTCATACCAGTCATCATTTAAGGCATTTGTATTCATTGTAATCTCTCGCAAATTAACAATATTACTGTTTGTATAAAATAATTTAGATAATACTTTATTATATTTATCAATTGTCTTTTTTAAAAATTCTGTTGTATGAATGACATCACTGACCACAAAAGAATATACATGATTACTTTGCATATATTTTTGTATTTCATATATAAATTCAAAAGGAAGGTAACGGTTATTATCATCTGTTTCTAACCCAACTGTCCATTCGTTAATATTTGTCTCAAGTATATAAAAAGGATACTTATGTTTTAAATTTAAAACATCCTGATCATTTAATAGTTTAAGCATTAAGTCATGCTCATAATCCTGCTGGAACCATTGTTTCAAGTTGTAACGTGGTAAGATTTTTATTAAAACTAAGCCATTTTCTGTTTTTGCAAAATGAAAGATAGATGCAAGCAGTTCATCATTTGTACTATTTAAAGCATTAGTAAAAAGCAAGTTATCTTCACTAATCAGCATGTGACTTGTTTGATTGATTTTCTGTTTTACTTCATTTAAATTTTTCAGAAGAATTTCATCTGTTAATTCATGCTTCAACAAATAATTATGTACACCTAAACTGATAGCTTCTCTTGCATAATCAAACTTGGAAAATGAAGTTAACAATATCGTTTCTATGGACGAATAAAGACTGTTTAGCTTCTTGATAAAAGCTAAACCACTCAGCTGTGGCATCTCTATGTCCGCAATAACAATATCAATATGGTGTTTCTTTATATAATCTAGTGCCTGGTTACCATTATAGACACTGGCAACCACTTTAAATCCATTAGCTTCCCAGTCAATTATTGTCGCAAGATCATCTAGAATTAACAAGTCATCATCGACTAATAATACTTCCAATAATCTTTCCATTATTTCCTGTCCTTTTTATATTTTAGCAATGAAAACACCCTTTTTTCAACGCATATGTACATGCCACTTTAACAACATTATCATCTCTGAATTGAAAAGTTAGATTCGCATGATACAATTAAAACATGAAAAAATTAGCAAAAAATAAAATTATACTTCTAGTGATTTTCGCAATTTTATGTGTAATTCGCTATATTAACAGTCAAACATTATTATTTGTAAATCCATCAAAAAAAGCACCAGAAGGTTACTTGTCTATTGGTGATTATGTTCTCATTGATAGTGGCACAAAAAATGTAGCTCAGAAAATTAACTCTTTCAATTATGACCATATATCCACTTCATATGATTACAATGAAGATTTAGAGACAACAAAAGGAATCAGCACTAAATCAAGCTGGGAAGATTTCGTTAAAGCATATGGACCTTATAAAGCCAGTTATATTTCTTATCATCTTCCTTATGATAATCCATATGATGAAGAAAGAGATTATGATTATAATACTGTTAGATGGTTAACTATAGACGAATTCAATCAAGAATATATCGAATCAGGTCGTGTGTCTATTGAAGAATATAACATATATGTAAATTTTGATTCTGTGATAAAGCATAGTAAAGTATATTACACTGCAAACGAAATATATAACGCTGACGATTATGGTTTCAAATTATGTATGATTCATGATTTCTCTTTATCGTTCTCTTATATTTGTCCTGACGATTATATGAACGAAAGTCATTCTGGACATTTTGAATACATTTCTTCATCTTGTTACTCATACTAAAAAGCAGTTCAACTCGAGCTGCTTTTTATGTACCTATTATTTTTTACCAGCCATATTTTTGATAATGTGGTTGAAGTTCATTTAAATTGTAATCATTTCCACCAGGGAAGTTAGCACTCTTTAGAATACCAGGTGTTTTACCTCTCTTCATTAGTTCATCTACGGCAACACTTGTAATACTCCAAAGTAGATAATCACTTGCAATACCACTTGCTGCAGCATATGGTGCTTCAATACCTTCAACTGTCATCATTCCTTCAGCACTAGGTGCACAGTTATCGATTGCCAAATCAACAATTTCATGTAGCTTTTTACCAGAAGAATGTACTGGATCAACAGATTTAGCATATTCAAGTGAAGTAAAGGCAATAACTTTGATACCCATTTTCTTCGCTTCTACAGCTAAATCAACAACGGCTTTAGTTCTACCGGAAACTGATCCTACAAATAATACATCGCCCGGACGCATTGAACTTGCCTTTAATGCATAAGCTGCTAGACCTTCCATATTTGTATCTAAATCACTGCGGTCTCTTTGTCTTGCATTATTTTCTGTAATGTCCAATTTCCAAGCAAATTTACGATAGAATGTAGGTCCTCCACCACGGTTAATTAAATCCATTTCGATTGCATGGCAAATACCTGAAAGATAAATATTTCCACCTTGTTCAATTGAATCAGCAATCATTGTACCTGCTTTAATTACATTTTCTCTTTGTGTGTCTCTTGCCTTGTGTAATAATTCTTCTACTCTTTTTTGGTAATCATCCAGTAACATTTTTTCTCCTATCTATACTCACTGAGTATTACATTATGAACTCTATTACGAATAGAAATTGTATGTGGATTACCACGATGAGGATGTACTGCATTAATTAATAGAACTATGCCACAACCTCTTTCAAAATCTACATAGATACTTGTTCCTGTAAAGCCAGTGTGGTAGAGACATTTAGATGAATAATAATCTCCATCACTTGCATCATTGTCATTTGCAATCCATCCAAGAGTTCTAATACTTGACTTGTTTTCTGTGCGATATGTTTTCAATAAATTAATAGATGCTGGACTTAATACATTTTCACCATCTCTTAATAGCATTTGTACAAATCTAGAAATATCTTCTACTGTTGAAAATAAGCCAGCATTACCCGATACCCCACCCATGCGGAATGCTTTACCATCATGAGCTTCGCCAATGATAGCACCACCTCTATCTTCTTGTATTTCTTCAGTTACACATAAATCTGCAAATCCTTTTTCTTTTGGATTAAACATTGTATGTGTCATATTTAGTGGTTTAAAAATAACTTCATTAGCATATTCTTCAAGATTTCCTTTATAATGTTCAATAATTTTACCTAAAACAATAAATCCAAAATCTGAATATTGTAAATCACTACCTGTTTTGTAAGCTAAAGGTATTGAATTGATAAATTCATACATTTCATCTTTATTTGTACATTTGCGATAATTCTTATCATCAGGAATCATTCCTGAAGTATGTGTCAACAAATGAAGAATCGTAATTTCATCAAATGCAAAATCAGGTAAAATATCTATTACTTTCGTTTTTAAGCTGAAGTATCCTTCCTCAATCAAACGTAAAACAAGTGTTGTTGTACATACTACCTTTGTACAACTTGCCATGTCATACATTGTGCCTTGTTCAAGTTTAATCTTTTCTGGTTCTATCTGCTTATAGCCAACAAAATCAGTAATAAAACCATCTTTTGTGACATATGCAAAAGACGCTCCTGGTATTTCACCATTTTTGACACTAGTCTCTAATAACTCTTTTGCTCGATTTAAACTAACCATTTCTGCCTCTAATCTAACGCTTTACGAACATAACCATCAGCTTTTTCTAGACGAGCTTCTGCTTCTTCTTTAGTAATGTTTTCTAGAATCATTACGATTGCCACTTTCATATTATTATGTGAATCAGTTAATGCTTTTTCAGCAACTTCTCTTTCACATCCCGTAGCCATCATTGTAATTCTTCTCGCTCTTTCTTCTAGCTTTAAGTTCGTTGGCTTCATATCTACCATTAAATTCTTATATACTTTACCAATACCAACCATTGTGGCTGTTGATAACATATTGCAAATTAATTTTTGACATGTTCCTGATTTTAATCTTGTTGATCCTGTTAGAATTTCTGGTCCTGCATTTACTTCAATTGCAACATCTGCATGTTTGGAAATTTCTGCACCAGTATTGCAGGCAACAGAAACAGTTGATGCTCCAATACTATGAGCATAATCCAAACCGCCAATAACATATGGCGTTCTACCACTAGCCGCAATACCAATTACAGTATCATCTTTTGTCAGATTGATCTTTTTCAAATCTTCTACAGCTAATTCTTTAGAATCTTCTGCTCCTTCAACGGCTTTAATAAATGCACCTTCTCCACCGGCAATTAAGCCAATAACATTTTCACTGGAGAAAGTAGGAACACATTCTACTGCATCCATTAAACCCATTCTTCCTGAAGTACCTGCTCCGATATAAATCATACGAGCATTTTTACGAAGAGAAGCTTTTGTTAGTTCTACCGCTTCAGCAATTTGGCCAATAGCTAGCTTAACAGCTTTAGCTGGGTTCGTATCTTCTTCATTCATAACAGTTAATAACTCAACTGTACTCATTTCATCCAGGTTCATAGTTTTCTCATTTCTAGCTTCTGTATTTAAATGACTAATATCTACCATTTTATTTTCCTTTCTCTGTTAAAAAAGCGGAGCACTAGCTCCGCTTTCAGTTAAATCTTATAGACCTGCACTCTTTAGCATGCTTAAGAAGTCTCTAGAATCCAAAGTTGGGATTAGTTGACTTGTTAGCTTACCACCGTTAAGTTCTGCGATTTCACGATATACCGCAGCATCTTCAGCAGTAGCAGCGATTGATTTATCAACCATAACATACTTTGTTCCAGCAATAGGAGCAGCGTTACCAACGTTAACAGTTTTAACACCAACACCACTCTTCATAACTGCTAAAGCATCAGCAGGGAACTTACAAATGACAAATAGTGTGTCATCTTGATGTTCCGTAGCATAGGCAATTGTATCAGCAACACTTAACACTAGTACTTTTTTACCAGGTGCTGCCATTGGTAATGCCATTTGCTGAATTGGATCAGCCGCAACTTTATCGTTGCAGACAATAATTTCTTTGGCACCAATATGTGCCATCCAGGTAACTGCTACCTGACCGTGAATTAGACGGTTATCAATTCTTAGATGGACAATCATTTTATTTTCCTCCGTTCATCAACGCGTTAATATTTACAATACCAGTTCTACCAGTTTCTTGAAGTTGTTCTACAAGTTCTTTAGATACTTTTGTACCTTCTGCAAGTCTTGTGCCAAGTAGTTCTAGCATCATAGTCATATTTGCACCAGTGATAACTTGAACATCATCACCTAAGACATACATTGATCTATTGGCTGGAGTACCACCCATAAGATCGGCAAAAATAATTACGCCATCTCCAGTATTTACCCTTGCAACTGCATCCTTCAACTTCACATCAAAGTCTTCTGGATTATCGCTGGACATAAAGCACAATGCTTCTACACCAGGTAAGTCATCGCCAAAGAACATATGAGCTGCATCAAGCATGCCTTCAGCCATCTTACCGTGACTAATTGCTAATACACCTATCATGATAACTACATGATTCCTAATGCACCGCAAACGAATGCGATTACAAATACGATTAAGATAGTCTTCATTGGGCTAACTTTCTTAACTTTAATTAATGTATAGCATAGGTATGTTAATGCTAATGGAATTAAGTAAGGAAGCATTGCATCTAAACCCTTTTGAATTTGTAATGGAGATTCAACTACTTCACCAGTTTGAGCGTTTGTAAATGTACGCATGATATCTTTAATTTGTAAACCGGATAGAATTGAAGGAATGAATCCACCAATAACAACTAGACCTAGAATACTAGCACCAACTTGTAGAGCTTCGAAACTTCCTGTTCCAGAAACGTCAGCCATAATAGCTGTTCCCTTCTTGTAAGCATAGTTAGCTAGTGGCCAACGAATAGAGAATAAGAATAAACTAGGAATTAAAGCAGTTACTAGAGCTAAGTAGTTTTGTTCTTGCGCTAGAGAAGCTGTAATAATTGAGAAAATAGGAGTAATGATAACTGCTTGGATAGTATCACCGATACCAGCAAGAGGTCCCATTAAAGCAACCTTTAAGCTATCACCAACTTCACCCTGGTAGTCTTCTTCAAGAGCCATGTCAGCACCGAAGATTAATGCACTTGAACCTGGGTGAGTGTTATAGAACATCATATGTCTTTCAAGGTTACGGCAACGTTCTTCGTTGTCATCATATAGTTCGTTCATTACAGGAACCATAGCATATGCATAACCTGCAGCTTGCATACGTTCATAGTTCCAGCACCATTGTAGTGCCCAGTTATGACGTTTAATAGCTTTTTTCTTAGCGGCTTCGCTTAATTTAACATTTGTCTTTGCCATATTCAGTTACCCCCTTAGCCTACTAATTTCTGCCCTTTTGCAGAAAGATATATAGCAGCAGCGGCTACACCAACGATAGCTAGACCGATAGTTGTAACGCCCATGTATGCAAATAATACATAACCAATAAACATAAATGGCCAGTATGTCTTAATATCCATGTAAGATAGTAATAATGCAAATCCGACTGCAGGTAATGCTTTACCTACAACTCTTAGACCATCAGAGATCCAAGCAACTTTATTAGCGAAATCAGCTAATACTTGTAATTTGTCACTTAGTAATACACCAACGAATACTGGAATGAAACGAGATAAAATCCAAGGTAATGTTCCTAGTAATGTCCATCTTTCGAAAGAAGGAATATTGTTTGCTGCTAAAGCACTGTCAGCTTTGTGCTGGAATACTGTAGTAGTAGAACGACCTAAGATATCCATCTGAGTCATTAATAAGCCAAGAAGTGTAGCCATTGTTAGACCATATTCATAACTTCCTGCTTGTTTACCAGCGATAACGCCGAAGATTGATCCAGTGATGTAGTCAGGAACTGTAGCACCACCGAATGTGTAGAAACCGATACTCATAAGTAAGCAAGCTGCACCAACTTGGAAACCTAGAGCTACGTCTCCTACTAATAGACCTGTAACTAATCCACTGTAAAGTGCATTACGGAAATCAAGGCCAGATAAAGCAATAACCATTCCGACACCGTTCCACAGACCTAGTAAAACTGCTAATAATACTGTGTTCATTATATTTGAACCTCCCTTTTCTTATATGATAACGCTTACATGTAAACTGTGTCAAATTATGTGATGTTACAAAATCGCAAATTTGTCACATTTTTTATAAACGTACCCATCAATGAATTTATTATATCATGCTAGCATGGCTTGGAAATATTTGTGAATCAAAATTCACAAAAAATTCACTTTCCTAATTTTTCCAACAATTTATAAAATCTAATCTTTGTTTCTTCAGTTGTTGTATCCGTAAACATCTCATAAGTTATACCCTTAAAGCCAATATCCACAATGTATGGAGAATAGCCATTTGAATAACAGATAAGTACTGATTTATCTAGATTTAAAGCATTTATATAAGAGCTAAATGTTTCTTTTGGATTAAAGATAAATTGATAAGTACCAAGTGTTAACTTGGAAAGCATAATCTCTTGATCAAGCGCTTTTTTACTTGCAATATATCTTTCTCTCATCTTTTGACCAATTTCTATTGTCTCTTTTTCTCTATCCGTCAAATTATCAGGTAAATGAGAAATATCAATCGGTTTCATTTCATGCTCTAAAGAAAATATATGTTTTTCATATTTAATATTTTCTATTTCACATTTATTTGGCTCTCTAGCTAATAATTCTTCTACTTTATTTGCAAGTTTTGTACCCAAATCTTCTACTGAACTATAGTCTTGTGTCTTTCTAGTAAAACGAGAAGAAATATCACCTGCTGCACCTTGATAGAAAGTAAAGAATTCATCAGGATATTTTTCTTTCAACTGTTTAAGCATAAATCCTGGATATTCACTTGAAAAATATGGCGTATCCCCACTCAGAATTGTAGGATGACAATTGTAAACAACTAAAGCACCAAGTCTTTTTTCTTTATCAAAAATAGAGAAAACATCTAAATAAATATTTGGTGTTTCATGATTTGATATACGGCTTTTACCCACTTCATCAAAAAAGACATGTTCACGAGAAATAAATAATCTTGTCTCTCTAAAAATAAAGTTTTTCAAAACACTCATTAAATCTTTATATAGTTGTTTAAAATATGTTTTATCTTTTGCATCTGGTGCAAAATGTGTATGTGTACAACTTATAACAACTTCAATTGGCTGATCAGTCAGTTTACGATAATCTTCCATTAATTTATTTTGAAGAAGTAAACCTTCTGATACCCCAAGATTATCTAATGAGCATAGATATATTTCTTTTTTACTGTCTTTTAATCCAAGAATTCTTGCATGTAAATCATCATGTACTTCTGATACAGGATCTACCTGTTGAATAAAACCTGCTTGTTTTACTGGTTTTAAAGGGTTAATACATATTTCTTGATATCCAATTTTCATAAAATTAGTCCTTTTCGTTAATGACACAAAAAGGACTAATAAGAATTACCAATTATAAATTTTATTGTCTTTTAGTGTCGTTAACACTTTGTAGTTATCATCTATCACTATAATATCAGCATCATTGCCTCTTAGCAACTGTCCTTTTGAATCTTCAATGCCTAAGAAAGTTGCCGGGTTTTTCGTAGCCGCATTAATTACAATTTGTTCATCAACACCTGCTATTTCAATTAGTTTTTTCACTTCATCAATAAGCTTGTTAGAGCTTCCTGCAAGTCTTCCATCAGGTAAATAAGCACAACCATCTTCTTTTACTTCTACTGTTGATAACCCTTTTTCATATTTACCAACTGGTAACCCTTTAACTTGAACAGAGTCAGTAATCAAAAGAAGTTTATCTTTACCTTTTGCTCTAGCAAGAATTTTAGCTGGCACAAAGTGAACGTGTACGCCATCACCAATTAATTCTGCATACATATTATCTAGAGAAAGCGCAGCACCTACTACACCTGGTTCTCTATGATGCAAGCCTCGCATACCGTTATATGTATGGGTAAAACTTGTTGCTCCATCTAAAGAAGCCTCTAAACATTCATCGTAGCTAGCCCCAGTATGACCGATTGCTACTTTGATATTGTTTTCTTTACACCACTTTATTGTCTGATGTTCATCATCCATTTCCGGAGCAATCGCAACATAATTAATTTTACCTCTAGCTAAAGTCTGCCATTTTGTCATCACTTCGACTGTCGGTTTAACTAGCTGGCTGATTTCTTGAGCACCTCTAAATTCAGCAGAAATAAGTGGTCCTTCCACATGGATTCCTAATATCTCTGCCCCATCTGTTCCTTCGTCCATAATATCCGCAAGAATACCAAATGAGCGGTCTAAATCTTCCATAGCTGCAGTAGATGTTGTTGCTTCAAAAGAAGTACAGCCTTCCTGTAACAAGTCATGAGCCCATAACTTCATGCCTTCTTTTGTTACTTCATTACAAGTCATACCATGATATCCATGACAATGTACATCAATTAAACCTGGTAGAATACGATTATTTCCATAATCTATAGCACCTTCTCTAGAACCATGTGGATAAATGCCTGTAATCTTTCCATCTTGGATTTCGATAGCTGCCTTTTTAAATGATTCATCAATCCAAACACGTGTACTTTGAATAATCATATTAGAAATGTTTTACCTTTCCTTCATATGCTTTATAAATTGCATCATTATCAAAACCATCAACGTTTTGTGATTGTAATACAGGAGCTTTAATTCCTTCAGCATCTAAGATTTTAATTGCTTCTGTAACGATTGTATTTAATAAGAACATAGATGTAATAGAAGAAGCAGGGCCAGTTTTAATAGAACCAATTGTCATCATACTGTCGCCTGTTGGCCCAGCTGTATCAATTATTGCATCTACACATTCAAATAATCTCTTTCCACTTGGATGTCTTGATGTTGTATTTTTAGATTGTTCCAAGTTTGTTACAGCAACAGTATAAATACCTTCTTTTTGACATCTCATTGCCATTTCAATAGGTACAGCATTTCTACCAGAGTTTGAAGTGATAATCATAATATCACCCTTTTGAATATTGTATTGATCATAGATAATATCAGCTAAGCCACTTAATTTTTCAATGGCACCAGAACGTTGTGCACCAAAAGCAGTTAATGTATCTGGATCTAACATTGCATCAACGTTTCCAAGTCCTCCAGCTCTAGCAAATAGTTCAATACCTACCATATGAGAATGTCCTGTTCCAAAAGTATGGATAACATGACCCGTTTTAATGTTTTCAGCAAATTTAACAGATAAATCTTTAATTAAATCCTTATTTGTTTCATAAGATTTCTCTAAAACCTCAGTAATTTTGTTCATATACTCAAATTCGTACATCGTTTTCTCCTCCTCATTATTTTTTCGAATGTAACTTTGATAATTTAAATATAAACTGACTTAGCAAAAATGCAACCGCTATATTTTTGTATTACTTGTTGTATAATATTAAAAACTAGAGGGAGTAATTTAATTTATGAGTATGTTAACAATTGGTATTTGCCTTGCTGCAAGTATTGGAATAATTTTATTCACTGCAAAGCAAAGACTAGACTACAATAAGCAATTATCTGCTTATATCGAATCCACAAAGAATCATCAAAAAGTATCTTTCACAAAAGAACCAGTTATCTTAATGAGCATTATGCTTGTCGTTGCAATTGGTGTACTAATTTATGGTATATCTAGTGATCCTGAATATTTCTGGATTGGTCTATTATTAACAATTATGACTGGTACAGAATTTGCTACATTACCTATTAGATTCGTTTTATATTATGACGATAACAGTTTCTTAGGAGAAAAAGGAAAAGTCTTATATCGTAATGTAAAAGGATATGAATTCCGTAAATTCTTACCAAAAAGAGGTGCTGTAACAATTAAACTTTATAATGGTGAAGATATTGTTGTTTCTTATAAAGTTTATGAATTTATCGAACAACAAATTCAGTTAGCAAAAGAAAGAAAAAAGGAATTGAAAGAGAGCCGTAAGAAGCATGCAGCTTAAACTATACCGCTATTTAACATGGGGCTCACTAATCATGGCAGTTATACTACTAGGTGGCGCAGGCTATTTAATAGTAAATCGTAATACTTTTGCAAATTTCACTACTGCCATTGTCATCTATGTACTTGTTGCCTTTGTTATCTCAATGATTTATAAGTTTTTAGAAAATAACATTGATAAAATTTTATTACAGAAGAAAGTCTTCAAAGGTGATATTGTACTAGCCAACATTAAAAGCAGTAAATATATCACTGCATTTAGAGACAGTGGTTTTAGAACATATTTATTAATGCAGTTAGAAGTTACTTATTATGATGAAAATATGCAACCACACCCTGCAACAATCATTGAAAGAATGAATAAAGATTGTGTAAGTATACCTTGTGGCAGTATTTACATGACATACGATGCTAAAAAGCCAGACAATGGTATGGTGATACCTAACTTCTTGATATCAAGAACACCTGAATTAATGCCTGTTATCGAAAAATATGAAGCAGCAAAATCCATTAATATCAAATACCTAGATGTACATTATGATAATGGTATCGTCATTCAAACAATGAAAGAAGCATTAAAACAAGAAGAAAATCGTAAAAAGCAATAAAAAATGAAGCAGAGGCTCTTATAAACTTCTGCTTTTCGTTTTCTCATTTAATTTTCACGCATCGCCAAACGCCATTGCAATATATGATTTAAACTTCTTTTAACAACAATAAAAGACACAATAGGTGCAACTATATCAGAAATACTTTCAGCTGCAAATGTCATCTCTGCCCCATAAAAATATGGTAATAGGAACAAGGCCACAAAGTATACTGCTTTTCTAAAGAAAGATAGTGGTAATGATATTCTTACCTGCCCTAAAGCCGTCATACCATCTACAAATGCATATTGCATACCTAATGGAATAATAAATAGAGTCATTAGATGCAAGGCTTGTGTTGCAACTTTTAATACAGAGGCATCAGTACTGAACAAATAGATAAAGTATTTTCCACAAAACCATGAAACAATAAACATAAATGTACAGTAACTGATACAAGCTAATGTAATGTAAAGTAAAGCTTCTTTAACTCTATCGGTTAAATATGCACCATAGTTATAACTTAAGATACATTGTGTTCCACCACTGATTCCACCAAGAGGCATAGTAACAATTAACATAAATGACTGTACGATTGTATTTGCCGTAATTAATATATCACCCATTTCTTTTCCACCATATCTTTGCAGGATGGCATTCATTGAAATAATCATGACATTATCAAAGGCAATAATAACAAATTGTGTAAATCCAATCTTTAAGATATGTAGACAAGTTTGCAAATCGACTTTCACAAGTTCTAAACGTACCGTTAATATGTGACTCTTTAATACACATAATACAAATATCGCTGAAACAAGTTGTGATATTACTGTTGCAATAGCTGCTCCAGCCACCGATAAATTTAAAACATACATAAATATTGGATCTAAGGCAATATTTGTAACAGCACCAATTAGTACAGAAATCATACCTATTTTTGCATACCCTTGACAGTTGATGAAGTTATTCATTCCTACTGCTAGTAGTGCAAATGGTGTACCAAGTAAATATATTTCAAAATAAGCTAATGCATATGGGATTGTTGAAACACTAGCTCCAAATAGATATAACATCTTTTCTCTAAATGGATATATTGCACATACTACAGCTATCGAAACAAAAAGCATCATCAAAAATGCATTACCGATAATTTTCATCGCTTTTTCGTTATTTTTTTCTCCCATCGCAATACTTGCAAGTGGTGCTCCCCCTACACCAATTAATGAAGCAAATGCGCCTATCATTGTAACTACCGGTCCACATATTCCTACCCCAGCTAAACTTAATGCACCAATACCAGGTAAATGTCCAATATACATTCTATCGACAATGCTATATAGTACATTTACAAACTGTGCAATCATGCTTGGTATCGCAATGGATATAACTAACTTTTTAATCTCATCTCTTCCTAAATCATTTTTCATACAAGATAAAATTCTAAAGATGTTTTTTATTTTTTCAACCCATTTATACCAAAAGAAAAAATATACAATTTCCCTAATTTATGTATTTATTTGTTAATTAAAATTTGTAAAAATATATTCGGGAAACTTCACAAGCAATTCTTAGCTTAAATTTGGACACAAGCGTTCATTTTCTCATTTATATTTTTTAAATTTTAGTTGTTTCATTTTTCGTCATCATCATTCAAATTATTGCAATATCACAAATAAAACCTATGCAAAATGCGTTCGATTTTGAGAAACACTAAAAATAACTCTTTGATGAAAGGAGGAATAATTTTGAATTTAAAATTAAAAGAAAAAATCAATGAATCACTCTCTGCGGTTCTACCAATTACAGGAATTGTATTAATGATTAGTGTTTTCTTAATTCCTATGGAACTTGGTAGTGTCGTAATGTTTCTGACTGGAGCATTAATGCTTATTATTGGTATGGGCTTTTTCCAGTTAGGTGCAGAAATGGCTATGACACCAATTGGTGAAGGTGTTGGTGTACAAATTTCTAAATTAAAAAAATTAATTACCGTATTACTAATGGGCTTTATTATGGGTGTTATTACAACTGTGTCAGAACCTGATCTTCAAGTACTGGCTAGTCAAGTACCATCTATTCCTAATAATGTATTAATCATAACAATCGCAATCGGTGTTGGCATATTCTTATCACTTGCTATAATCCGTATACGCTACAAGATTTCATTATCGTTATTATTAATCATTTGTTATGGCATTCTTATCCTTGTATCACTATTTGTACCAAAGGAATTCTTAGCAGTAGCTTTTGACTCAGGTGGTGTTACAACTGGTCCTATGACTGTCCCCTTCATTATGGCCGTTGGTGTTGGAATCGCTTCAATGCGAAGTGATTCTAATGCCGCGGATGATAGCTTTGGCTTAGCTGCTTTATCAAGTATCGGGCCAATTCTAGCAGTAATGATTCTTGGCTACTTTTATCAACCTACAGAAGCTGATTTTGCTCTTACAGATGTTGCAACAGTTGTTACAACGCAAGATGTTGCCCGTGTATTTGCTCAAGGATTACCAATATATATCAAAGAAGTACTAATCTCATTACTACCCATCGTTCTTGTATTTGTAATATTCCAAGCTATGACAAAGCACTATCATAAGCGCCAAATCAAACGTATTGCTGTTGGTTTTGCTTATACATATATCGGTTTAGTTCTATTTCTTTGTGGGGCTAATGTAGGCTTTGCTCCTGTTGGCGCTTATCTTGGTAAAGAATTAGCCAGTCTACCTTACAGATGGATACTCATCCCTATTGGAGCTTTATTTGGTTATTATATCGTTAAAGCAGAACCAGCTATTCAAGTATTGAACCACCAGGTAGAAACTGTCACAAATGGTGCTATATCTGTAAAAATGATGGATTTATGCATGTCTATCGGTGTTGCAAGCAGTGCAGGACTTGCTATGATTCATGTTTTAACAGGCATTTCTATCAGTTGGTTTGTTATTCCTGGATATATCATTGCCTTAATCTTATCAAGACTTGTACCTGATATCTTTATTGGTATTGCCTTTGACTCGGGTGGAGTTGCAAGTGGTCCTATGACTTCTACATTTTTACTACCACTAAGCATTGGTGTATGTGAAGCTCTAGGTGGCAATTTAATGACTGATGCTTTTGGTATCGTTGCTTTAGTTGCCTTAACACCACTTATTGCCATACAACTTATGGGCTTAATCTATAAAATGAAACTCGATGAAAGAAGATCTAATAGACACGTAATGGTTGCGGATGACAGTGATGTAATCATTGATCTTGAGGAGGAATAAATATGGATAACACAAAAAAACTATCCTTTCAGTTACTAATGTTAATTACAACCCCAAAGCTTGCTGAAGAAGCAGCAGAAATGTTTAAACAAGGAGCTTTACCACTTCAGTATCGTTTCAGTGCTGAAGGAACAGCATCAAGTGAAATCATGGATATATTAGGACTTGGAAGTATTGATAAATGTGTATTGATTAGTATGTTACCTAAACATTTATCTAATATCATTATGGACAAACTATTACATGATTTACATCTTAACCGTGCAAATACAGGTATTGTGTTTACTATACCGCTTAATGGTGCAAACAATTTGATACTACGTATTCTTGATCAAAATACAAATCAAGAAGTACTTGATATAAAAGGAAAGGAAGAAAACAGTATGTCTCTAAATAAATATTCTTTAGTCGCTGCAATTATAAATAGAGGCTTTAGTGGTGACGTCATGGATGTTGTACGTTCTGCAGGTGCAAAAGGTGGTACAGTCATTTGCTGTCGACGTATTGGTAATGATGATGTAATGAACTTCTGGGGCTTAAGTGTTCAAGATGAAAAAGAAATTGTCTTAATTCTTACAGAATCAGAAAATAAAGTAAATCTCATGAAATGTATTGGTGAACATTGTGGAATGCATAGTGAAGCCCAGGGAATTGTTATTTCTTTACCAGTTGATTCTGTAGTTGGACTATAATCCTGAATTTTACAGTTTTTAAGCAAAAAAAGTGGTTGAGAAGGCTTAATTAAGC
>CAJJTI010000027.1 GCA_905194705.1 uncultured Solobacterium sp.
CCGTCTCAATTGGTAGTGGAGTAGTTAAATCAACACCTGCATGTTTTAATTCATCAAGTGGGAAAGCACTTCCACCCATTGATAAGAATTCAAGGTAACGTTTAACTGCACTTTCTCCTTCGTGAAGAATACCTTCAGATAAAGCAACTGCTGTAGAATAACCTGTAGCATACACATAAACATAGAAAGGACGATAGAAATGAGGAATGCGTGCCCATTCATATTGCACTTCATCATCCATTACTAATTCATCACCAAAGTATAATTTAATTAGTCTTGCATATAATGCATTTAAGCTTGATGGATCAAGTGGTTCTCCTCTTTCAGCCATTGCATGAGCTTCTTTTTCAAATTCAGCAAACATTGTCTGACGATATACAGTACCCTTAAAGCCTTCCAAGTATTGATTTAAGTAAGATAATCTTGTGACTGGATCATCTGTTTTTTCTAATAATTGTTCAATAAGCAAATTCTCATTTACAGTAGAAGCAACTTCTGCCACAAATAATGTGTAATCAGAATATTGTTTAGGCTGTGTATGGTTAGAATGCCATGTATGTAATGAATGTCCCATTTCATGAGCTAATGTAGATACACTGTCTAATGTACCTGTAAAGTTTGTCATGATATAAGGTCTTGAATGATAAGTACCACTGCTGTAAGCACCTGTACTCTTACCTTTATTAGGATATACATCAATCCATCTTTCTTTGAATGCACTCTTAACAATATTGTTGTAATTTTCGCCTAATGGTGAAACTGCGCTTAATACCATTTCTTGAGCTTCTTCATATGTATAACGCTTGTCACTATCTTTAACAAGTGGAGCATATAAGTCATAGTAATGTAATTCATCTAAGCCAAAAATTTCTTTTCTTAACTTTTCATAACGATACATTAAAGGCATGAATTTATGTACTGTTTCAATTAAATTGTCATATACAGCTAGTGGAATATGATTTTGTGATAAAGACATACTGCGAGAAGAATTATATTTACGAACGGATGCTTCTACAGTAGCTTGTTTTACATTTGCAGAATAAGTAGCAGCGAATGTATTGATATGTTGTTTATAAGTTTTGTAGTAGCTCTTAAATGAATTTTTACGTAATTCTCTATCAGAAGAACTTTGTAAAGTAATATAATTTGCTCCACTTAATTCTACTGTTTTACCTTCACCATCTACTACTGAATCAAATACTAAATCAGCATCCTGTAAATTATCAGCTATTTCTCCTGGAGCACTTAACACTTCACCAAAACGAGCTAATAATTGTTCTTCATTTGAAGTTAAAGTATGTGGTTTTTTATCTAATAGTTGATTAAATGCAAATGCATAATCTTTCATCACTTCATCTTTTGCAATTTGATCTAATTCTTCTTGTGGTAAAGATAAGATTTCTGGTTCTCCAAAAGCAATTGCTGAAGAGAAATAAGCATATTTAGCCATAACTTTTGCATACATTTGTTGAGCTTTAGATTCTCTAGTATCTTCACTTCTTCTTAAAGATGCATAACAGAATAAATCTTCAAAAATACCACTAACTTCTGTTAATTCTTCATAAAAACCATGAATTGTCTTAGCATCTTTTAAAGTACCTTGATACTTAGCTAATACATTTACTTTTTCATCAAATGAATCTAATTCTTTTTCCCATTCTTCATCACTTTTGAATAATGGTGTTAAATCCCACATATAAGCGGAATCAATTTCATTTCTTTCTTTAATCACTTGTATTTCCTCCTCTAATTTTATTATTCACCGCATCGCGTATTAATACATAAATTACAGAAAATAATGGAACCCCCAAGAACATTCCAATTACTCCAAATAAGCCACCACCTACGATAATTGCAAACATTACCCATAGAGCTGGTAATCCTAAAGATCCACCAAGAATCTTTGGGCCAATAATATTTCCATCTACCTGTTGTAAAGCTAATACAAATATACTAAATTCAATCGCACTAATTGGATTGATAAATATTAGAATAAAAATACATGGTATAGCACCAATAAATGGTCCAAATACAGGAATCATATTTGTAATACCAATCACAAAGGAAATTAATGTTGAATATGGAATTTTTAATATAGCTGTACCAACCCAGCAGATAACACCGATAATTAATGAATCCAAAGCTTTACCAAATATGAAACTGTTAAACATCTTCGATGTTAATTTAGCTACATAGAATATTTTATTCGAAGTTCCTCTTGTGCATATTGCATAAATGACTCTACAAACCTGACTTTTGAATTTTTCTTCATCAAGCAGTAAATAAACAGCAATAATTAAAGAAATAAACGCATTAACTATACTTGATAAAAAAGATAATGAATAACTGACTACGATACTGATTAAATTGTTTTCACCTGAAATAAGTGAATTAACAAAAGTTTTTAAAGCTTCTATAGCACTATCAAATAGTTCTCTATATTCTCCCTGTATTTCAACATTTTGAAATAATGAAGTAAATGCATTGACATAGCCATCAAATGAATTAATTAAGGTTTTAATACTTTCAACTAACTGAGGAATTAAAACAATAAAGAAACTGGCAATCACAATAATAAAGACAATCATTGTGATAAGTACGGCAACATTACGTTTTGTTTTATATGACCACTTTAATCTTTTAAAACAATCTTTTTCTATCAAATTACGAAGTGGTATCAAAATAAACGCAAAAGCAAAACCAAGAATAAATGGCATCAATGTCGTAAAAAAAGAGCCCAAAAACTTAAATATAACTGCACCGTTTTTCAAAATAAAATATGTGATAACAATAAATATACCCGAAATAGTATATGCTTTAATATTCTCTTTTGTTTGTTCTTTTAGTTCTATTTTCATATTTATAATGATAACACATTTATAATTTCCAGTTTCTTTAATACTTCATTAAGTTAATCTAATTTCTTTAATGCTTTTCTAAATTCAAAGAAGAATAAAGTTGCAGTAAATGCTACAGCTAGTGCATCGGCGATAGGTTCAGCTAAGAATACACCAGTAGTTGCATCACTAACAAAATGAGGAACGATATAAATTAATGGAATTAATAATACAAATTTTCTTAATACAGCAACGATAATTGAATCTACAGCATTACCAATAGATACAAAAATCATCTGACAGGCAATTTGAATACCAAACAAGAACAAAGCTGCACAATAAATTCTTAAAGCATTAGCTGTATAGTCAATTAATACTGCATCTGGTGAGAAAATAGATGCAAATAACTTTGGACACGTCATGATAAATAGCCATAACAATGTTGAATAAACTAAGCTAGAAACAAGCAACCATTTGAACGTTTCTTTCACTCTTGCTTTATTTTTAGCACCAAAATTATAACTTGCAATAGGTTGAGCACCTTGACCAATACCCTGCATTGGTAACATAGCTAACTGCATAACACTTGATAAAATTGTCATCGCTCCTACTGCGATATCTCCACCATATCTTTGCAATGATGAGTTAAAGCATACAGAAATAATACTTTCACTTGCCTGCATAATGAATGTAGCTAGACCTAAAGTAACGCATGGTACAATTACATCTTTCTCTAATGTCATATATTCTTTCTTTAAACGTATATTGCTCTTATTTGATTTTAAGAAAGATAATACCCAGATTGTTGAAATACCTTGAGAAATAATTGTTGCTAAAGCTGCACCAGATACACCTTGATTTAATACAAAGATCATAATTGGATCTAACACAATATTACATACAGCGCCAATTAAAACTGTTAACATACCAGTTTTCGCAAAACCTTGAGCTGTAATAAAAGCATTCATTCCTAATGTTAACTGCACAAAAATTGTACCTAATGCATAAATACGCATGTAACTAGTTGCATATTCTATCGTATTTTCACTAGCACCAAAGGCAAGCAAGAAGCTTCTACCAAATACAAGTAATACAATTGTTAAAATCACAGAAATAATAACCTGTAAAAAGAAGCATTCGCCTAATATACTTTCAGCTTTGTCATATTTACCTTGTCCCATAGAAATTGAAGCTCTTGGGGCTCCACCACTGCTTACTAAAGCTGCAAAAGCAGATACAATTAAAATAATAGGCATACATACACCAACACCAGTTAAGGCTAAACTTCCATTACCTGGCATATGACCAATGTAAATACGGTCAACGATGTTATATAGCATATTGATAATCTGAGCGATAACTGTTGGTACAGCTAATTTGAACAGTAATTTACCAACAGATTCTGTTCCTAAAAATTCCTTATTTTCCATGACTTATTTCCTTCTCTTTTTTTAAAATATTTAAACCAATTTTCTGAATACAATTTTTGAGTGTATTAATTTCTTCTTCCGTTAAATTTTGTGTCAGTATTCTTACATACTCTTGTTGAATTTCTCGACCCTCACGAATCATATCTTCCGCTGCTGGTAATATACTTAATCGAACTAATTTATGATTACCATCACGATATTCTCCACGAAGTAATCCTTTTTCACATAAAGATTTTACTGAAACTGATACATGCGATTTAGCAATATGCCTTTTTTCCACAATATCTTTCGCTGTATTTAATGTTGGATTATTTGCCAAAAATAACAAAATTGTCATTTCAATATATGAAAGACCATGCTTTTCACAAACAGACATCAATAATCTGTCGTAGATATCACTTCCTGATGAAAAGAAATCTATCAAACTCATATTTTTAACCACCACCCCGCAGAATAGTTCGTTTTTGAACATTATTCATTCTACTCTTATAGCTAATGATGTCAACAAGAAGGTTTATGAAGGTTAAAAAAGTGCATACAACAATATGTCATATGCACTCTTATTACTCAAATTAGGAATTTAAGTTGTTTTAGTGATTATTTGTTATCAGCGATAACTTGTTCACCAGCAGCTCTACCGAATACTACTGTATCAACAACGGCATTACCACCAAGTCTATTAGCGCCATGGATACCACCTGTGATTTCACCTGCAGCATATAGACCGCTAATTGGCTTACCAGATTCATCTAATACGTGAGTTTCTGTATCGATTGTTAAACCACCCATTGTATGGTGAACACATGCTTGTCTAGCTGTAGCAACCCATGGTCCATTTTCTAGTTTAACTGTGAATAATGTACGTTCGAATTCATCAGTAGCTGTTCCATCAACGCAAGCATTGAATGTATCAACAGTTGCCTTTAATGTTTCAGGATCACAACCGATTTGTTCAGCCATTTCTTCTAATGTATCAGCTACAAGAATGTAACCATTGTCTTTTAGATAATCAAATGTAAAGCCGTCAGCACTTCTCCAGTTAGGATCATTGATATCAACATATCCAGCACCATCACCGCATTCTAGCATGTAGAACATTGCATCTGGTTGAGATAATACGCCTAAGCAGATTTGGTCACGTCTACCATCTTCACGAACGAATCTTTCACCGTTCTTGTTAACGAAGATTAATTGGTCAGTACCGTTAGCATCTCTTGGTGGATATTTTGTTAATTGTCCATCTTTAAGGTTACCTAAGTATAGAAGTTGGATTTGATCCATATCTGTTAAGCTAGCACCGATTGCTTCTGCCATAACAATACCGTCACCTTGTGAGCAGCTTGTTCTGTTAGTTGTCATAGTCTTACTTAAATCATTCCACTTGCCGCTTGTATTATGTTCTTGAACCATCTTGCTGTTAGCTGCGAAACCACCAGTAGCAAGTACTACACCTTTACTAGCTGTAGCTGTGAATTCATTTCCATGTTGATCTTCACATACAACACCAGTAACTTTACCATCTGTAACTACTAGAGATTTACCAGCAGCTTCAGTAATGATTGTAACGTTATCCATAGCATCAATCTTGTCTAAATAAGTAGAGATGAATCCTGTACCCATTTGCATTGTTGATGTATGTGTTCTTTGCCATAGAGAACCAGCACCTTGGTTAATCTTGTCTGAGAATTCCATTCCCATACCTTCGATATATTGATAGTCTTCAAATGCGTCATAGCATAGTTTCTTAACAAGATCTAGATTACCAACTTTGTCACCATTAATCCAAGTTTGTAAAGCATACCATTCTTTAGAGTCGAATAAGTCCGTTCTTCCAGAAGCTTTATATTCATCCCATTGTTTTTGAACTTCTGCTTGTAAAGCTTTATGTTCTTCACTTACAGGTTCTTCAGCTAATGCTTTTTCAATAGTTGTCTTAACAGAATCTGTCATTGTAACTTCTTTTTGAAGTGCTTCATCTGGTGCATTATAAATAGCACCACATACTAATGTGTCACCACCAACTTCGCCATTCTTTTCAATAATGACTACTTTAGCTCCACTTTCACCAGCAGCGATAGCAGCAACTAAGCCTGCTCCACCACCACCAACTACTACTACATCAGCACTTACGTCTTCAGTAGGTGTTGCAGCAACTTCTGTTTGGAAGTCAGCTTTACTTCCACCAGCTTGTTCAATACAGTCAGCAACTGCATTAATGATTGCATAACTTGAGATTGTAGCTCCTGTAACTGTATCAACTTTTAATGTTTGTCCAGCAACGATTGCTGCAGGGATACGTGTAACTGGTGATTCACCACCATTTGTTTTAATTTCTCCCTTTGAATTTTCAAGAACTCCACCAATACCAGGTGTTTCAGAATCATTAGTAACTTTAACCTCACTAATTTTTCCATCAGCAATAGTTACTTCAACTTCTACATCAGCATTCATACCAGGCTTACTAGCAGTATAAGTGCCGTCAGTTAATGAACCAGTTGATGGTTCTTGGCTTGTTGTTGGTGTTGTTCCACCAGATTGTTGACATCCAGCAAGGAATACCATAGCAAAAGCCAATGTCATAGATAATAATTTTTTCATATCTTTCCCTCCGATTGAGAACATTTTAGCATGCTATCTTTTTAACAAGTCTTACTTTTTGTGAGACCAGTCACACCATTTTGACTATTTGACGAAAAAACAGATTATTGTATAATTACTTAATGAATGCACCAGTGGTGGAATGGCAGACACGTACGCTTGAGGGGCGTATGAGGCAACTCGTGCAAGTTCAAGTCTTGTCTGGTGCACCAAAATTATTATCTAAGCAAGCTTCGGCTTGCTTTTTCTGTCAAAAAGAATAGGATTTTGCTCCTATCCTTTAATGTTTTATTTTTAAATCATCAGAAATATATGATATGCAATAAATGCGAGTATATAAGCTAATACACATTGCATAATCACAACATATATCGCCCATTTAACACCAAGTTCCCTTTTAATTGATGCAATAGCTGCGATACATGGTGTATAAACTAAGCAAAAAACTAAGAGTGATATAGCCCCAGCAACTGATAATACACTTGTAATAATTACGCCACTTCCAAATAAGATATTTAATGTACTAACTACACTTTCTTTTGCCATAAAACCACTGATTAAAGCTGTAACAATACGCCAGTCTCCAAATCCAACCGGATGAAATAAAGGGGCAACGTTACTAGCAATTCCAGCTAATATTGATTTAGAAGAATCGGTAACGATATTAAAAGATAAATCAAACGTCTGTAAGAACCAGATAACAATCGTTGCGACAAAGATAATCGTAAAAGCTTTCTGCACAAAATCTTTGGCCTTTTCTAAAAGTAACTGCATAACATTTTTGGCGCTTGGCATGCGGTAATTAGGTAATTCCATAACAAATGGAACTGGATCTCCTTTAAATGCTGTATTTTTCATTAATAATGCACATACAATTGCTAACAAAATACCCAATACATACATACTGATCATTGCAATAGCTGCCTTATCTTTAAAGAAAGCATTCGCAAAAAATGCATATATCGGTAATTTTGCACTGCATGAAGCAAAGGGAATAAGTAAAACTGTCATTTTACGATCACGTTGTGAACTTAAAGTCCGACAACTCATTACCGCAGGAACAGAGCAGCCAAATCCAATAAGCATTGGCACAATACTTCTACCACTTAATCCAATATGTCTAAGTAACTTATCCATCATAAATGCTACTCTTGCTATATAGCCACTATCTTCTAGTAAAGATAAGAAGAAAAACAAAGTAACAATAATAGGTAAAAATGACAATACACTGCCTACACCATTAAATATGCCATCGATAATTAGGGAATGTAACACTGGACTAATACCTGCACTTGTTAATGATGCATCTACTACTCCAGCTAAAGCATCAATACCTTCTGCTAATAGATTCTGTAACATAGCTCCAATACAATTAAATGTTAGATAAAAGACAAGTCCCATTACTCCAATAAATATAGGAATACCTGTATATTTACCCGTTAACACCTTATCGATATTTTCACTTGTTTTACTCTGTTTACTTTGAGATGGTTTAATAACCGTCTTTGAACAAACTTCTTCTATAAAAGAAAATCGCATACTTGCTATAGCAGACGAATGGTCCATTCCTGTTTCCTGTTCCATCTGTAAAATAATATGATCTACAGTTTCTTTTTCATTTTCACTTAAATGAAGTTTATCTTTTACTAAAGTATCCCCTTCACACAGTTTACTTGCCGCAAAACGTAAAGGAATATTATTTTCTTCAGCATGATCTTCAATTAAATGCATAATTGCATGAAGACATCTATGAATAGGTGCATCTTTTCCTTCTTCTTTACAGAAATCCTGACGAACTGGTTTTTCTTGATATTTTGCAACATGAATTGCGTGATCTACAAGTTCATCAATACCTTCGCCCTTAGCAGCACTAATAGGTACTACCGCTACCCCTAACAAATGTTCAAGCTCATTTACTAAAACAGAACCATGATTTACTCTTAGTTCATCCATCATGTTTAAGGCAACTACCATAGGTATATCTAGTTCAATTAACTGCATTGTTAAATACAAGTTTCTTTCAATATTTGTCGCATCAACAATATTGATAATTCCTTTTGGTTTTTCATCCAGTAAAAACTCTCTTGTGACAATTTCTTCACTTGTATATGGAGACATAGAATAAATACCAGGTAAATCAGTAATTAATGTTTTAGGATGATTTTTAATTACACCATCTTTACGATCAACCGTTACACCTGGAAAATTACCTACATGTTGATTAGAACCTGTCAATTGATTAAATAATGTTGTTTTACCAGAATTTTGATTACCAGCTAAAGCAAAGGTTAAAAGTGTATCATCACTTAAAGGATGTTCATTTTTTTTCTCATGGTATTTACCATCTTCACCAAGTCCTGGATGGTCAACTATTTTCTTTTGTAATTGATTTGTTTCTTCTTCCTTAGTTTTATATGGAGTACCAATCTCAATTTGACTGGCTTCATCTTTTCTTAAAGATAATTCATATCCTCTTAGACGCAATTCCATTGGATCACCAAATGGAGCAAATTTAACAACACTGACAACACATCCTTGAATTAATCCCATATCTAATAAATGTTGTCTTAAAGCACCACTTGCCTCAACAGATTGAATCACTGCACTTTCGCCAATATTTAACTCACTCAGTTTCATATTCTTCTATCCTTTTTCGTTTTTAAGTGTAATCACCAAGTGTAAGTTAGCCAACACTAATATTTACCCTTTATTTTATGTTGAAACCCCCTACAAATTAAACACATTTGCAAATCTGTATAAATTAGCAATTACTTTCATTGACTGCCAGTCAAGAGAGAGCTAGATTATTAAACGCAAAAAGAAAAAAAAGGAGGGAATTTTGTGGAAAGTATAGCAAAGAAAATCGTCAAATATCGTATCTTAATATTGATTATTGCAACTATCTTATTAATTCCAAGCGGTATTGGATTTATAAAAACAAAAGTAAATTATGATATCTTAACTTCTTTACCAGAAACAGCAAATGCTATTGTTGGTCAAAACATTCTTGGTGATGATTTTGGGCAAAAAGCTACAGCTATGGTAACGGTTAAAGGCTTACCCGATAAAGAAGTTAAAAAAATAGCTGATAAAATTGAAGATTTAGATGGTGTCAATTCTGTTATCTGGATTGGTAAATTTACAGATACTATTCCAACAGAAATGATTCCAAGTGATATTCGTTCAATGATTGATAACGGTGACGCAAAACTCATCATGATTACATTTGATAACGATAACGGTAATGAAAAAACTTTAGCAGCAATTAAAGAAACCGAAAAACTGCTTGATGAAAATATATTTATTGGTGGTTTAGCAGCTGTTACATATGACACAATGGATGTTATTGAATCAGAATTTCCAATCTATGTAGTAGTTGCTGGAATACTTGCAATGGTAGCCTTGTTCTTAGGATTAAAATATACCCTTGCTCCAGTTATCTTTATTCTCGGTTTAATTTATGCCATTTGTTATAACTATGGAACAAATATATTCCTTGGTGAAATCAGTTATATTACAAAATCTATTGCCGCAATATTGCAATTAGCTGTATCAATGGACTTCTCTATCTTCTTACTAGAAAGATATGATGAAGAACATAAACATACGGACTCAAGTGAGGATGCCATGGTAAAAGCAATCACGGCTACATTTACCAGTATCTCAGGTAGTTCTTTAACAACAATTGCTGGCTTTATGGCAATGATCACAATGGATTTAAGCTTAGGTAAGAACTTAGGTATTATTATGTCTAAAGGTGTTGTGCTTGGTGTATTATGTTCCGTTATCATTTTACCAGCACTCATTCTTGTGTTTGATAAACCACTACATAAATATCAACATAAAACAATCTTTCCTAATTTCAAACCATTAGCGAGATTCAATGTTAAGCATTATAAAGGTTTTCTAGTACTAGCTGTTGTATTAGCTGTTCCTTTCTTTTTAGCTCAAAAACAGACACCTGTTTATTACAACTTATTAAAAGCATTACCAAGTGATATGGCAAGTAATGTAGGTACAAGTGTATTAAAAGAAGAATTCAATATGCCAACTACTAACTTCATTCTAGTCAATAAAGATTTAAGTGCTCAACAAATGGATGAAGTATTAAATACGATTGAAAATACAGATGGAATTGTATCTGTTGCAAGTTTAAATGAATTTGTTGGTGCAGGAATCCCAAGTGATTTCATGCCTAGTGATATTACCGGTTTCTTTGAAGGTGGTAACTATAAACTAATTCTAGCTAACAGTGCCTATGAACCAGCAACAGATAAGCAAAATGCTCAATGTAATACATTAGAAGAAGAATTACATAAGATTGATCCTACTGCCTATGTAACTGGTGAAGGTGCTCTTGATAAAGATTTAGTAACGGTAGCAGATCACGACTTTAATATCGTTAACTATGTATCTACTCTTGCTGTATTTATCATTATTGCAATTGTATTTAAATCATTAACAATCCCAATTGTATTAGTCAGTGCGATTGAGTTAGCAATATTTATCAATATGGGAATTCCATATTTCACGAGTATTCCAATTCCATTTATTTCATCAATTGTAATTGGAACAATTCAATTAGGAGCAACAATTGACTACTCTATCTTAATGACATCTCGTTATAGAGAAGAAAGAACTGTTTTCCATCAACCTCGTAAACAGGCAGTTATCAATACTGTTGCAAGTTGTGCAAGTTCAATTATCACAAGTGGTATGTGTTTCTTCGCCGCAACAATTGGTGTCGTATTTGTCAGCAAGATTGACTTAATTAAATCTATTTGTTCAATGCTTGCAAGAGGTTCAGTCATTTCTGTATGTGTAATCTTATTTATATTCCCTGCACTACTTATGGTATTTGGACCACTTATTGAAAAAACAAGTAAAGGTTTTAAAGATATTCAAAACTAAAAAAGAGGAGAAAAAATTATGTCTATTATTAAAAATACAGCAACTATTTCTTTATCTATTTTAATGGCATTAACTAGCGGACAAGTAGTTTTTGCTGAAGGAGAAGACGAAACAAGTAATTCATCTGTAGAAAAAGATGAAACCGTATATGCATTTCTAAATTCTGATGGTTCCTTAAAGAAAGCCACTGTTTCTGAATGGTTACACAGTGAAGGTGGATTTGATCAAATTGAAGATGAAAGTATCTTAAGTGATATTACAAATATCAAAGGTGATGAAGTTCCTGAAGTTAATGGCAACAAATTAATCTGGAACAGTACAAATGAAGATATTTATTATCAAGGATCAACAAATAAAGAATTACCATTATCAATGGAAGTATCTTATTACTTTGATGGTAATAAAGTTAATCCTGAAGATATTTTAGGTAAATCAGGTGCTTTAGAAGTACGTATCAAAATTATTAACAATGAAGAAAAAACTCAAGTCATCAAAGGTAGAACAAAATATATTTCCAGTTTATTCCCTGTAGCTGTTATTACTGACTTAAAGACAGATATCTTCAAAGATATTGAAGCTAATGATGCAACAATTATTAATGAATCAAAAAATCAAATCTTAACATTTGCGACTGTATCTGGTGCAAGTCAAATGTTAGCTGAAAGTGATATTGATACATTAAATGATATTTCCGATAAATTAAAAGATGAATTTGTCATCAAAGCTAATGTAACAGACTTTGAAATGCCTTCTATCTTGATGGCCGCAAGTTCTATGACTGATGTTGATCATGAAGATATGAACAGTGATAAACTCAACAAATTAACTGATGGTGTTAACTCACTAAAAGATGCAACTGCAGAAATATTAGATGGTACTGTTAAATTACATGACGCAAATATTGAATTAAATGACAAGATGGGTGAATTCCAGTCATCTTATGCTAAATTCCAAGATGGTATCAATACTGCTAAAAACAGTCAAGGCGATATCGTTGACGGTGCTAAACAAATTAATGAAGGTATTACCCAAATGAAAGCTCTTATGAAATCACTAACAAGCCAATTAGGTTCCTTAAGTATGGATGAAATTGGTAATTTGTTAACTAGTGCTGGTACAACTGTTTCTTCTTTACCTGAAACTGTAAATACTTTAAATTCTATGAAGGCTCAATTAGAAGCAGCTAAAACACAGTTAAGTACACTATCTGATACAATTTATGCTCAATATACAACAGAAAAAAATGCTGCAGATACAACTGCTCTATTAAAAGAACAATTTGCAAAACCTGCATTAAAGAGTCTATCCGAACAATTAGGTACAGCTGTTGATAATAGTACATTATCTATCCCTCTAACATTAACTGATGCTGATAAAAAAACTATTGCTGATACAATTGCAACGAATATTTCTTTAGATACAACTAAAGAAGGTTTCACAAATGCTGCAGGTACTATTATTGCTGACTTAGTTAAATTAAAATCTGCAAATTGTGCTGAAGCTGAAGACAGTGAAGGTTGTATAGCTACAGCAAAAGCAAATGCTCAAGCTGAATTTGATGCATTATCTAAAGAAATCGCAAATAGTATTAGCGTTGATTCAAAAGCTATAAACGATGGTTTAACTTCTTTAATCGCTTCTAAAGTTCCTGGTATTCAAAGTGAAGTTAAAACTGCTGTAAAAACACAATTAGGAGCTGCTTTAAATACAGACGATGCTCAAAATAATTTAGCAGCAGGTGCATATAAAGCTTCTACTGTTATTGTGCAAAATGTAGCTAAATCAACACAAGCCTCTCTAACTGATGAATTAACAGCTATGCAAGATCAATTAGATTCTGCAATTAGTCTATGCGATAAAATGACTAATAGTGTTAATGGCTTATTAGATCAAGCGAAAAATATTGATTTAAATAAAGTAAACTCTCTAGGCAGTTCTTTACAAGCTGCTGGTCCTGGCATTGATAAATTAATTGAAGGCAGCTCTAAACTATATGATGGAACTAAATCAATGCAAGATGGTTTAAATACATTAAGTTCTTCAAGCAATGATGTAACTGATGCTATTAATAAATTCAAAGATGCTACACAAGAATTAGCTGAACAAACAGGCAACTTAAATAGTGGTGTTCAAGAATTCTCAACTGATGGTATTGATAAATTAAGTACTGAAGTAGATAACGCTATAGGTGACCTAGATACTGTATTAGATACAGCAAATGCTACATTAGATCAATCAATTGATTATTCTAACTATGCTGGTGCTGGTGAAAATATGAAGACAACAGTTAAATTCATCATGAAAACTGATGAAGTAAAGAAACCAAAAGATACAGCTATCAATGAAGATTCTGATATCAGTAAAACTTCTTCTACACTACTAGAAAGAATTGCTAATTTATTCAAACACTAATAACTCTTACACACCTAGTCCTCTAATGGACTAGGTTTTTTTATATATTTTGTTTAAAATGAAATTAACAAGAGGGCACGCACATGAAAAAGCAAAATATATTATTATCTTTAGGTTTATCGCTTACGGCTGCAAGTTTAATTACTGAAAAAGTATTAGAGAAAAAAGATAAACCACTTGTAGCATATGGTCAAAAAGTAAGAGTATTTGGAAAGTATATATCCACTGAAATCATAGGTAATGGTGAACACGTTATCGTTTTATATCCTGGAGCTTGTGAAGCTTCCCCTATTCTTTCTTATCGACCACTCGCTAAATTGCTTGCAAATTATTTTACCGTGATTACCTATGAACCATTTGGATATGGCGACAGTGATTTAACAGATTATGAAAGAACTGTAGATAATTTAAGTGATGAATTGCATGAAACAATGAGAAGACTGGGTTATAACAAGTATTCTATTGGTATGCATTCTGCTGGCGGTATTGTCGGTATGGATTTAGCAAATAAATATCCTGAAGAAGTAGAATCTTGCCTGTTATTAGATACAACAGTTGTAGAAATAACAAACTATACAAATACACTGCCACTCGAAAAACTATCAGGTTACTCTATCAAACTGATGAATGCTTTAGGCATTTCTCGTGTATTATCTAAAACTGGTCGTCTTCTTCCTAAAGTAAATGGCTATACATATACAAAGGAAGAACAAGATCAATATTTAAAATGCAGTATCCAAAATGCTTTCAGTAGAAATATGCAAGAAGAACTGGATGAATTAAATCATAATCTTAAGTACATGGAAGATAAAAAGTATCCTGATTCTATTCCTGTCTGCATCTTTGTTTCTACTACAACAGATAAAATGCTAACAAAACTAGGTGCTCCTAATAATACCTGGATTAAAGCACATGAAAAACTATCAACTCATCCTTTATCTAAAATGTTTATTATTGATGGTAGTCATTACTTGCATCATGATTATCCAGAAGATATCGCAAATGATTATTTAGAATGGTTTAAACAAGTCATATAGAAAAAGCGGTCACCCGCTTTTTTGTTTTATTTTAGTTTTTTGAAACAAATTGCTGTTCTGGAAGGTAAATATACTTTAAATCCATAAGTACCATCTTTTTGTTTTTCTGCGAAATATGTTATATCTTCTTTAATACGACTGAATCCACCAAATTCAGGATTATCAGTTGTTAAAACAGGATGATAGTTTCCAAGTGACATTGTTTTAACTACATAGGAATCAAAACTCTTTACCGGATGGAAGTTGAAGGCAAATAATATATCCCCCCTGCTATAAATAATTATATGTTTTTCGTCATCGATATATAAGCTGACTGGGCTGTAATCAAACAAATTGTTTTCTTTTGCAAAAGAAATCATTGCTTTATCAAACTTTTGTAAATATTGGTATTTCAGTAATGAATCATCAGCCAAATGCCATTGTCTTCTACAGTAATAGTAGCTCCAGTTATTGCCTTCTCTTGGGAAATCAATCCATTCAGGATGACCAAATTCATTACCCATAAAGTTTAGATATCCTTCTCCTGCTAAAGATAAGGTAATTAGTCTAATCATCTTATGTAAAGCAATACCCCGATCTATTACCAGGCTTTGTGTAAGCTTTGACATATGTGTATACATTTCTTTATCACATAGCCAGAACATAATTGTTTTATCGCCTACTAATGCCTGATCATGGCTTTCTGCATAGCCTATGCACTTTTCTTTTGGTCTTCTACCAGTTAATTCATAGTAGATATAATGCATATTCCAGTCTTCATCTTTTTGTGTCTTAAGTAACTTAATCCACATATCTGGCACACCCATTGTTAAGCGATAATCAAAACCAATACCACCGTCTTCAATAGGTAGACACATACCTGGCATACCTGACATATCTTCAGCTATTGTTAAAGCATAAGGATTATTTTTATGAATGAGTTCATTTGCTAATTGTAAGTACGTAATCGCTTCTACATCTGTATTTAAAGAGAAATATTTAGAATAATCAGTAAATGCTGTACCTAAACCATGGTCATGATAAAGCATAGATGTTACACCATCAAAACGGAAACCATCAAAGTGGAATTCATTTTGCCAGTATTTTAAATTAGATAACAAGAAGTGAATTACTTCATGTTTACCATAATTAAATAACTTCGTACCCCAGGCTGGATGTTCTCCTTTTTCACCAGTATGGAAGAATTGATAATCTGTACCATCAAATTCATTGATACCTTCAGCTGTATTTTTTACTGCATGAGAATGAATTACATCCAGTAATACACCAATACCTAAACCATGTGCTGTATCAATTAAATGTTTTAATTCGTTAGGTTTACCAAATCGAGAAGATACTGCAAAGAAGTTAGATACTTGATAACCAAAAGATCCATAATATGGATGTTCCATAATTGCCATTATCTGAATTGTGTCATAACCTAAATCTTTAATACGAGGAAGTATATTCTCTGTAAATTCATTGAATGTTCCAACCTTTTGTTCTTCTTCAGCCATACCGATATGACATTCATAGATAAATGGTTTCTTATGCATCTTGAAGTTAGAATCATGCCATACGTAAGGCTCTTCATCAACAATTTCACCACACCATGCGATTGTTTTAGGATCTTGTACAACTCTATGAATATATAAAGGTATTCTCTCTAGTTTTTTACCATTATGAATAACAACTGCTTTAACTTTACAACCGTCATATAAATAATCTTTACCCTTTAAATATAGTTCAAAGATACCATTCTCTTTTTTTGTCATTGGTAGACTTGTTGGATTCCATTCATTCATGTCACCCATTAGATACATTTTTTCCGCTCCTGGTGCCCACTCACGATATACCCAGCCATCATCTGTACGATGAAAACCAAAATAATCAGCACCACTTGCAAAATTAACGATATCTTTATTTTTTCCAAGCAGTTCTTTTCTTGTTTTATGGTAAAGATCCATTCTTAACTTTATATCATTTTCATAAGGTTTTAGAGCTGAATCCAACTCAATTATTTTATAAGACATGTATTCCTCCAACAAATTATCTTTTGTTTTATTTCTTTATTTAATTATACCTATTTTTGGGAATTAAAACACTGTTTAATTTAGACGATTTAAATTTCATCTTAAACGCAACACATTGTTGCATTTACTTGAGATATGCTAAATTGAAGTTGCCTGTCTGTTGCTCGCTAAAGAAAAGAAAGGATAGTTAATATTATGGCAAGCAGACATTTCACTCTAGATGACAGACAACATATTTATGAAGGTATTTGTAAAGGTCTTTCTATTCGTTCTATCGCTCATAATCTCGGTGTTTCTCCTTCTACTGTTTCAAGAGAACTCGAAAAACATCGTATTCTCGATCAGAATGGCAGTTTCAAAAAGAATGGTGCTTCATGTGAAAGAGTATTGAAGGCTCCATGGATTTGCAATGGTTGTAAAAACTTTGCTAATTGCAGAAAAAGAAAATATCGTTATTCTCCAGCTCGTGCTCAAAGTGCTTATGAAG
>CAJJTI010000028.1 GCA_905194705.1 uncultured Solobacterium sp.
TATCTCAAAGCATATTTATAAATAAGGGTCAACCACACGATTGTAGATTGTTAGAAAAAAATTTATTTTTTTCTAATTAACCTGTTTTATAGGCCTAAATTCACTTTTTCTATATCAAAAAAAGCTTGTCTCATTGCATGATATACAAAAAACGATTACACTATTCGAGAGGTTTATTAATATGAAAACAAGTGAATTTGATTATAACTTACCGCAAGAGTTAATTGCGCAAACACCTTTAAAGGACAGAACTACAAGTAGAATGCTTGTCGTTCATAAAAACAGTGGAGAATTAGAACATAAACATTTTTTTGATATCGTTGATTATTTCCATGCAGGAGATGTTCTAGTACGGAATAATACTAAAGTTATTCCTGCTCGTTTATTTGGTACAAAAGAAGAAACTGGAGCACATGTTGAAGTATTACTATTAAGACAAGAACCAGATGATATTTGGGAATGTTTAGTAGGAAATGCAAAAGTTGTTAAGATTGGTACTGTTGTATCTTTCCATGATGGCCGTTTAAGAGCACAATGTACAGAAATTGGTGAAAAAGGTATTCGTAAGATGAAAATGCTTTATGATGGTATTTTTACAGAAATACTGGATGAATTAGGTACAGTTCCATTACCACCATATATTAAAGAAAAACTTGATGATCCAAATCGTTATCAAACAGTATATGCAAAAGTTGAAGGCAGTGCTGCTGCACCAACTGCTGGATTACATTTCACACCTGAAACATTCAAAAAACTTGAAGAAAAAGGTGTACAAATTCTAGATGTTACTTTACATGTTGGTTTAGGTACATTTAGACCGATGGATACAGAAAATATTGAAGAACATGTTATGCACAGTGAAGTGTATCATATGTCCAAAGAAACAGCTGATGCATTAAATCTAGCAAAAAAAGAAGGAAGACGTATTATTGCAATTGGTACAACTTCTGTTAGAACCCTTGAATCCGTATGGAATCGTTTTAATACATTTGCTGAATGCTCTGGAGAAACAGCTTTATTTATTTATCCAGGATATGAGTGGCATACAATAGACTGTATGTTAACAAATTTCCATTTACCAAAATCCACATTACTGATGATGATTTCTTCTTTTGCAGGAAAAGAATTAATCTTCAAAGCCTATGAAGAAGCTGTTAAAGAAAGATATCGTTTCTTCTCCTTTGGCGATTGCATGTTTATTACAAATGAGTAAAGAAGAATTTTACGCTTACAAATTAAGACGCAAGCAAGAAAATAAACCAAATTATTATCTTCAATCATTAAAAGAAATTGAAGAAATAAAAAAAACATATACAGATAGAAAGCCAAAGCTATTACTGCATACGTGTTGTGCAGTATGTGCTGGCTGGCCATTAGAATTTCTAAGCTCTGTATTTGATATTACCATTTACTACAACAACTCAAATATTTACCCTCTGAGTGAATATAACCGTAGAAAAGATGAATTAATCCGTCTTGTGCATGAAATATATGGCGAAGAAATTCAAATGATATTTCCACCCTATGATAATCTGTCTTACACAAAAAAATTAGAACCATTAAAAGATGAACCTGAAGGCTATTTAAGATGTTTCTATTGCTATGCACTAAGAATGCGTGAAGCTTATGAATACGCTAATGACAATCACTTTGATTACTTCACAACTGTTATGACTATCTCTAGGCAAAAAGACAGCCTAAAGCTAAATGAAATAGGCCATAGCTTAGAAAAGAAATTTCCTTCTGTAAAATATTTTTATTCTGACTTCAAGAAAAGTGGTGGACAAGTTCGCAGAGATGAAATTGTTCATGAATATAACTTATACAGTCAAGATTATTGTGGATGCATATATTCCTATAACGAAAGAAAGAAACGAGATTAGTTCGTTTCTTTTGTTTTATAATAATCAATTTTTAATATTTTTTTAGATATATCAAGTAATCTTTCAAAACCAACGATTTCTTGTTCAGCTTTATCTGTATCATATCCATTTGTATAATAGAAAGAATCTGTAAGCATATCATAACGATAATAATCATTCGCTAGTTCTCCATAATTCGCAAAGAAGAATCCATTATAGCTAGGATCAAAAATATCTCTACCTAATACACATTTCTCGTCATATGAGTAGTCATATAAATTCGCTATTGTTGGTAAAAAATCTAATAAAGTAGATACTTTGCTGTATTCAACTGGCTCTAAATCTGTTGCATAGATAAATAAATCTGTGTCATTAAATGTATAGAAGTTTTCTAAACCTGTCTGTTCAAAAAAATCATCACAGTTTTGATATTCCATACCTTTAACAATATGATCACCAAAAAATACAATCGCTAAATTATCTAAAGTTCCTGTATATTCTGCCTGGTCCATAATTTCTTTTAGTGCTCTATCTAAATCCATGTTTTTTGCAAAGAAAGATACATATCTATCATCTAATTCAGGATATTTTGCCCGTATTTTCTCTACATCTTCTTCACTTACACCTACTGAATCTAATGTATATGGTTGATGACCACTATATGTAATCCAGTACAACATCAATGGATAATCTGCATCAGCGATAATATATTTCAGCTTTTCACCAATTTCCAAGTCACTTCTTTCATCCATCATACCAAAGCTTGTGCAGTCATAGAAATCATCATAGCCTAGACGTGCAAACATATTAAAACGATTATAGTAATTACCATAGTTATTATGTATTGCTATAGTTGTATAACCATTTTCTTTAAATAAATTAGCTAATGTTACAGGATATGTATTATTAACATATTTATAACAAACAGGTTCCCCTTCACTGCTTGGAACGATAGAAGTATTCGCCATAAATTCGCTGTCACTGGTACTTCCAGAAAGAGCTGGTGTATTGAAGTTGGAAATAGTTATACCTTCATGTTTTAACTTGTATATTGTTGGCGTTAAATCTTCATCCATACCAAATTCATTAAAAGATTCAGCCTGTACAAATAATATATTTTTACCTTTTAATAATCCTGTAAAATCATTTGTATTTATTACTCTTTCTTTATTATCTAAATAATCTTCTATTTCTGATATATATGTGTTAGTATCATTTGTCTGCACTATTAAATCATGAATATCTTTATATCCTAATGTAACTAAGCCAAATTTTTCAACAAACAAAGCTACATTAGAAACCGTATCATATACATAATAATCAGTTTTATATAACTGGAATAAATCTTCCGTATTTTTTGTACTCAATATTAAATCATTATAGTCTTGATATCCTGCTCTTACTGGTTGAATTACTAGCAAACCAGCTAATTTCAATAATATTCTTTGTTTGAATTTTAATTGTTTTCTCTGGATTAAAAAGTATAGTACATAAAATACAACCGTAATAACAAGCAAGATAACTATTGGTGTAAAGTCACCCTTCTCTATTAATTCCATTGCTGAATCTTTCGCTCCGACAACTTCATCTTTTAAACCAATTGCTGTACGTAAACGATAATATGAGCCAAAACCACGATAATATATTTTTTGGCTGATTAAATATAAGGAATATATACCAACAAGTATAAAATTAATTAATTTATTTAAAGATGCTCCAAATAACCATGTAATACCAAGAATAATTAATATAAAGAGTTTTACTAGTTGTTCCTCATAAATGGAAGATACCGATAAAGAGTTTGTTACAAATTGAATAAACCAAATAATAGAAGCACAATAAAGCAGTTCTATTCCATAAAAAGTAATATATTTTTTTAACTTATCTTTCACTCACTATCTCCTTTTTTACCAAATAAATAATCAAAATAATCCAGTTTTAAAACAGCCTCACAATATTTTATCTTATTACTTACGATATTCTTCATCTTTTTAATATATGCATCTGTTACAACAGTTGTACTATCTTCAGGTATAAAAGTATCACTCCACGCTAAATATGTACCTTTATCTGTTTTCCAGTCATAATTGATATTAAAAACTAGAGGTGTTGTACTAGATAATACATCTCTACCAGGTAATAATCTAGAATCATATTCTACACCAAATAAATTACATAATGTTGGTAATATATCTAAACTTGATACAGGATCATCTACAATAATTGGATCATTATCTTCTAAACAACCTGACCAGATAATTAATCTATTATGATCTCTTTCTAAATAATTAGTAACATTATATCCATACAATTCTGATAGATATGGCATATTTCCTAAAGAAGCGTTGTAATCTAATCCATAAGGGAAATGATCAGCACCTAATACAATAACCGTATCATCTGCTATGCCTTTTTCTTCTAATGCATTAACAAGATAAGTCAATGCATCTTCCAGTTCCATATTTGCTGCTAAATACCCTTTAACTTCATCACTGTATGGTAAATCTGCCACCCTATCCCAGTTCTTTTTTGTCATTGCATTGGCATTTTTAGAATAACCATTATGACCACTTACGGTCATGTAATAAACATTGAATGGCTGTTCATCAATATACATAGGAACTGTACCTTCCATCATTTCTAAATCACTTTGAGGCCACTCTTTTTGAACATATTGTTCCATACCATTACCATATCCCATAAAGCCATGAGAATAGCCTAAATTGTTATGTGTTTTATTTCTATCGTAATAAGTATAGTCATTATTATGGAACGCCCATCCATTATAATGTAAACGATTTAATTGTGATCCTATTGTTAGATAGTTGTTATTATCATAAGTTGATTTTAATGATGAACCACCAAGCATTGGTAACATACCAAAAATATTTTCATACTCTCCACCAGTTGTACCAGCACTTGCAGGTTGATAATAATCAGTGAAATTAATTCCTTTTGTCGCAAGACGATATAGTGTTGGTGTTCTATTTTCATCAATAACTTCTGCACTGAACGCTTCCGCTGACAGCATGATTAAATTCTTTCCCTTAAATAAGCCTGTATATTCATTTTGTAATGATGCACTTTGACTTTGTACATATTGATCAAGTTGAATATATGCGTCAGAAGCATGCTCTTCTAATGTTTCAAAATCAATATCCATGATATTTTTATCATAGTGCTTAATTTCTTCAGTAACAGGCGTTTCAACAATTTCTTCTTCATTACTGAAAGATACATCTGCTTTATTAAAAATATTCTTTTCAGCATCTAAAATTATTGAATGCATCAATCCAAAACTCGCTACTGAAGATTGATAATTATATTCTGTAGAATATAAACGTTTATATTTGTCATTCATATTGATACAACATATTTGTCCACAATAACTGATTACACAAGAAACAGCAATTAGCACAAGATGCAATTTATTATCTTTCTTTCCATCATCCCACTTTAAACGTGTTTTAAAATATATAATTGACGGTAAAGAAAACAACAAAATATGCAGTAATCCGTTAAAACAGAATACAATTTCAAAAATCATGCCAATAAAGCCACCAAGAGCGTCTCCACCACCTGCAGTTACCGTATTTACATCATAGAAAATCTTAAACACATAGTAGATAAAATAATTTGCAATAAAAATAACAGTAATTGTAACTAATACTATTGTCCGAATTCTACGATTAACAATCTCTTTTTTTGTTAAAGAGCTGATGAAATAGATTAAACAAGATAAAGCTATCGCATATAACAAGATATATACCAATGAAATATCCCATGATGTATTCATTGTGCTGGCTTTTAAAATACATTCTAAATAAAAGAAAGAAAGCGAAAAATATCCTATTACTTTTAATGCATTAGGCATTCTTTTTTCTTTTTCGTTTTCAATCTTTTTTTCTATAACAGGTTCAACCTGTAATTTAATTGTTTTTATATTTTTCTTCTTAAAACTTTTTCCCATATTAAAACTCCTTTAAGAGCATACAATATGTTAAAAACATTTTAATAAAATTTCAATACATCAATTTTCTAAATTTGCTTATTTACTGAAAGCATCCGGTAAATCATTTTCTAATAAAATCGTGTCACTTGTAGAAGCGTGGCTATATATATATGTAAATGCTTCTCTAACATGATTTACGACAAGGATTTGATTTTCTGGATATCCATTTTCTGTTAAGCCTTTATAGATAGGTGCTGTTTGTTCTTTACCAACCAAAATAACAAAATCCACATTATCAATCATATCTTTACCAAACTGATAATTGATTTCACTTTGTCTTTCACCTAAATCAATCATTCCTGGAGTAACAATATATTTATGATTAGGCATATTTCCTAATACTGTAACAGCCATATGTGCACCACTAGGATTAGCATTAAAGGCATCATCAATAAAAGTATAACCATTTATTTTTTTAAGTTCTAAACGGTGTTCTACCTGTTTCATTTCTTTAACACCTTTTTCAATTACATTCCAGCTAATTCCATAGTTTCTAGCACAAGCAATAGCTGATAATATATTCAATATATTTAATTCCCCTAACAGTTTTGTTGTAAGAGCAATTCTTTCATTTTGATGAACCACAGTAAAAGAAGAACCTGTCGGATGATATTGAATATCTACAGCACGATAATCAACGTTTTCATTTTGGATACCATAAGTGATAATTTTAACGGGATTTTTCACTTTATAATTACGTATGAGCTCATTATCGTAATTCAATATTCCTACACCATCTTTTGGTAACATTTCAATCATCTGCATCTTTTCATGCGTGATATTTTCCTGTGTTTTAAATGTTTGTAAATGTTGAGGACCAATAGAAGTTACGATACCAACTTGTGGATGAACAAAATTCATTAGTTCTATAATATCCCCAACTTTATCTGCACCCATTTCACAAACAAATATATCATGAATTGGTTTTAGCATTTCTCGAATTGTTCTTGTAATACCCATTGGTGTATTAAACGATGATGGTGTCATTAAAGTATTGTATTTTTGTGAAAGAATTGCACGTACAACATTTTTTGTAGATGTCTTTCCATAACTTCCAGTAATACCAACTATCTTTAAATTTCCATGATTTTGTAACATTTTTTTCGCATCATTGATGTAATAATTTTGTACTGCCTTTTCAATTGGGGTTGTTAAACAAGCCATTGGATAAATTAGTAACCAGATACCGTAATATGCTATTAGAAGTAATAATGCTGGTAATAACTTTGTGCTAAATTTAGATAAGACAAAAAATAGAATGAAAACCAAAGCATTTAAAACTACAATCTGTCTTTTTACTCTACCTGTATAAACCAATGGTTTAATATAATTTTTTTTCTTTTCCTTTGTTATAAGTAAAAATGCTAATAAAAGTAGACAAATACTGCTTAATATATAAATAAGTGTTTCAGATAATACAAAAGATAATACAAGTAGAAGGATAAAAGAAAATAAGACAACAATATTATCTTTAAGAATTGTTATTTTGTTTTCTTTTAACCAGGTTGTAAATCTCGTTAATTCGTAACGATTTTGTTGAAACATATGTAAAGCATGTTTCTCTGGCACTAATAGAAATATAAAAGCACAGATAATGATAATAAACTGCCACATGACTAATAATCTCCCTCTAAAAAAGCATCAAGAACACGATTAAATCTTTCGTATTCATTCCAATATGCAAAATGATCCTGTCCTTCAAATATTGCTAGTCCTGCATCAGACATCATTTCTTCCATCATTTTACCCATATATAAAGGTGCAGCTGTATCTTGATCTCCCCAGACTAGTAACGTTGGGCATTTAACATCTTTTAATAACGGTGTTACATCATCATTTACAACTTTAACAAATGTAGCTCTCATTTTTATAATCTGTAGAACCATGTCTATCCTGATATTTTTCAAGAGCTTCTTGATTACCTGTTTTTAGTAAAAACCATTTACCGATTTTATACATCTTTGTCTTTAGTTTCATCTTTCTAGAAGCTTTCGGTTTAATACCGGCAGCTCCTGTTAATACCATTTTATAAACAGGATAATGAGCTGCGTAATGAATTGCAAAACGACACCCAAAAGAGTGACCGATTAAAATTGGATTTTCAATATGATTTTTCTCAATAAAATCTCTTAAGAAAGTTTCATAGTCTTCTACAGACCACGGAACACTTGGATCATCACTTTCCCCATGGCCTGGCAAATCGATATTATAGACAGAAAAATGTTTTTCTAAATGAGTTTCTATTTGACTCATCATAATCATTCTTTGTCCCCAACCATGCAGTAATATAACATCTTTTCCTACGCCACTATGTCGATAGGCTGTTTTTACGCCATTAAATACCCCAAAATCCGTCATATTTCCTTTTTTTCCTGTTTCTTTTCTTGTGCTTTTTTTCTCTCTTCTTTACGCTTTTCTTTTTCAATTTCACGTTTTTCAGTGCGGGTTAAATCTTTCCAAATTCTAAAACATACACCATTCTGCAAGTTATCAGCTTCTATATGATAGCCATAAGTATTTACTACTTTATATACAATAGATAACCCTAAGCCAAACTGTCCATCCGTTCCTTTTTCATACGGTCTGAACAATTTCTTTAGTCTATCTTCTTCAATTTGTTTTCCATCGTTACTTACACATAATTCGCCTTTATGTAAAGAAATTGTAATAGTTGTTTCTGCATAACGTAGAGCATTATCCACTAGATTCTCTACAACAATACGCCATGGATCTTCATCACCATGGAAATAAACACTTTCATCCATTTCACGAACAAATGTAATTTCTGGTCTAATTACTTTTAAAGATAATAACACTTTATCCACTACTTCATTCATTAGTAAAGTATCACCAGCTGGACAATCATCCAGTAAATATCCCATTTTATTTAAAGCAATTAAGCTTCTAACTTTTTTTTCTAATCTATCTGCATGTTCAATAATGACATCGATTGATTTTTCAAGTGTTCCATATGGATAAATACCATCTTTGATACTTTCTCCATAGGATTTAATTGTCGTAATAGGCGTTTTTAAGTCATGCGAAATATTTTGAATCATCTCCTGCTTTTCACGATTCTGCTTGGATAATTCAAATTCCATCTCTCTTAAAGCGTCCGCAACTTCTCCTATTTCATCTCTTCTAGTAACAGATAAGAAAGCTGGTTCATCATTTTTAATCTTTGTAATATATATTTTTATTTGATTTAATGGATGAATTAAAGAAGCCACCCAAATCATTAAACAGATAAATAAGAGCATAACTACAAATATATTTACATCAACAATATTACTGACAAGTGAAGACTTGAAATTATCTTCATACGCTGCAGGCAATTTACTGATTAAGTATTTATCATTTTGTACTGGTGTAATAGAATATAGTATTTTTTGTCTATTATCTTTATTTGTACCAATATATGTTGAATAATCTTCTGTTTTTATAATAGGATGATTAACTTTTGTTGAAATAGCTTTTATTTCTTCTTCAGAAAATTGACCATTTCCAATGACATGAAAAGTATTAGTTTTCGTATCATATAGAGCATGTACGATTTCATTTGCATCAATATCAATCTCCAAATCATAATCATTTGAAACAGCTAAATAATACTCCAAGCTGTTTTGCGAGTTATGAAGCATACGGAACATTTCTGTTTCAGAGAACAAATCAATCTGTGGCGTTAAAAAAGCCAACAAAAAAACGGCAAAAACAGTCACTAACAAAAACGCAATAGTTAGTAACTGTTGTGATAAAGATAATTCACGTAACCACAGATATAATCTCTTCATTAACTTAGCCTAGTCTATACCCAAATCCATAAATCGTATGAATTGTTAAGTTTGGCATTTTCCGACGAAGCCTACGCATTGTATCATCCACAACACGATCACTTCCAAAATAGTTTTCTTCCCAAACTTTCTGCAATATATCTTCACGAGTAAAAGCAGTTCCACGATTTTTTACAAATAACATTAATAGTTCGTATTCTTTTGTTGTTAAATCAATGACTTCATTTCTAAAATATACAAATCTTTGATTTTCATCAATTTCATAACCATCAACAGATATTCTTTGATTATCTTCTTTATATGTTCGACGAATGATGTTATTAACACGTAGTACAAGTTCTTTTGGGGAAAATGGCTTTGTAATATAGTCATCGCTGCCTTTTTCTAAACCAATAATACGATCAAATTCTTTATCTCTTGCGGACATAAAGATAACAGGCACATTAGGATCGTTCATTCTAATTTGTTCAATCAAATCAAAACCACTTTTATCCCCAAGCATAATATCAAGAATCCAAAGATGAACATCATCATCACTTGTATGTGAAGAAGCCTCGTCAAAAGTAAGATATGCATGAACTTCATATCCTTCTTTTTCTAAATATCTCTTAACGAGTTCATTTAAGTCTTTTTCATCTTCGACAATAGATATAACTTTTTTCATCATTAAATACCAAATTTATTTTTTACAATTTCTACAATTGAATTTACTTCTCTTTCACAGATTTCATCTGTTTCAGCTTCTGCCATTACACGAACTAATGGTTCTGTACCACTTTGTCTAACTAAAATTCTACCATTGCCATTTAATCTGGAATTTACTTCTTCAATAGCTTTTTTCACATCACTGTCTTCCATAGCAGCATTTTTATCAGATACTTTTACATTGATTAATAGCTGTGGATAAATCTTTAACCCTTCGCATAGTTCTAAAGCAGTTAACCCTGTTTCTTTCATTACCTTTAAAAACATTAATGCTGTAACTAAGCCATCACCAGTTTTTTCAAATTCTTTAAAAATAATATGTCCTGATTGTTCACCACCAACAATATCATTTTCTTTGCACATGCATTCAAATACATATTTGTCCCCAACTTGTGTAGAAGCGATATGTATATCATTTCTTTCCATAGCTTTAAATAAACCAAGATTAGCCATAACTGTAGTAACAATTGTATTGTTATTTAAAACACCTTTGTCTTTAAAATATCTTCCAAATACATAAAGCATATGGTCACCAGTTAAAAGTTGGCCACTAGGTGCTACTAACATCATTCTATCCGCATCACCATCGAAAGCTAAACCCAAGTCGTAGTTACCATTTTTAACTAATTCTTGTAATGATTCAGGATGAGTTGAACCACAATGTGTATTGATATTTACACCATCTGGTTTATCATGTGTCATTGTTAAATTAGCACCAAGTGCTTTTAAAGCTTTTTCAGCTGTTACTGAACTTGAACCATTTGCACAATCTACTGCTAAATTATAGCCACTTAAATCTATAGGGAATAATTCTTTAATATAAGCTAAATATTCTTCTAAGCCATGAGGATAAGCGATAACTTTACCAATCTTATCTTCTGTTTTATAAGCAATTTCAACTTCATGATCAATATATTGTTCAATTAAATTTTCAATATCCGCAGAAAGTTTTAAACCTTCTTTTGAGAATACTTTAATACCATTATCATGAAATGGATTATGACTTGCACTGATCATTGCACCACATGCAAAATCATCATTCTGTACCAAATAAGAAATCATTGGTGTTGGACAATATCCAGCTAAATAAGCATTGCATCCTTCAGAAGTAATACCTGCAGCTAACGCATTTTCTAACATATCGCTAGATAGTCTTGTGTCTTTTCCTATTAGAATGTTTTGTTTTCCATTCTGACTGTAATAATAACCTAAATATCTACCAACATTAAACGCTCTTTCAGCCGTTAAAGTTTCGTTTGCTAAACCTCTAATTCCATCCGTTCCAAAATATTTACCCATTGTTTGCATTTCCTCCATTATCCGTTTCAGTCGAATCAGTTTCACCCAGAATATTTAATGTATATGTTGATTCTGATAAAGAATACTTCACTAAGCCACCCTTAGGTTGCTCAACATATAATGGGAATTCAACTAATCCAGGTTTTGCATCAGTCATATCAATATATACATTTATATCATCAGCAGTAATATTAGAAATATTTTCTTCAGTACCAAAAACAGTAACATTTACTGTTGTCTTATTGTTTACTTGTGAAGCTTTATAGTTATTTACATTGTTTATATAACTGATTTTAACATCAGAAATTGTCTTAGTAACACCTTCTCCAAGAGTTATGTTAATTGTAATCTGATTAATGCTGCTTGAGTTAACACCTGTTGGTAAAGCAAGAGGTCTTAATAAAGTAGAATCTTTTGTAATTGTAGAGGCATTCAATGTCACAACAACTTTATCTACCTGGCTTAAGACGTTTTCAGAACCATAAATCGTTACTGTCTGTTGATCCATTTCGATATTACTGATAGCTTTACCATCTGGCACTTCACCAGTAACTTCTATATCGATTGGCACAACTTTATTAGGCGAAGTAACTGGAACACTAACTTTAATTGTATCTGGAACAATATCAGCATTTACTGGTTGACCATTCACATCGTATGCGATAAGTTTTGCTTCTTGTGTAAAGTCAGTAGTTTGTCCTTTTAAATCAATCAATGTTTTAACAAAGGCAATAGAATCCAATGTATCTTTTGAGGCACGTACATTGACTTTTTGATATTCAAATTCTGGTGTACCTACACTGTAAATAGATTCCATTTTATCTTGATTGATAAAATCATAAGAAATATCAAATTGTTGTGTTGTCTTTTTCTTTAAAGTGATATAGACAAGAGATGGATCAATTTTTGTATTAATACCATCACCATATCCCTCAGTTGTTAGCTTTACTGCATGAGTTCCTTCTGTTAAACCTTCTAGATTAGCCACAACAGAACCTTTAGAATTTACAGCACTTGTAACACTGGATGCATCACCACTAATTGTAATATTTGCAGTAGCAGGTAAGCCACTTAATTCAAAAGTATCGCTGTTATATTTAGCTGTAACACTAACATCATTCAAGTCCTTACTGTAACTTAATGGTGTCGTATATAGTGATGTACTTGAATCATAATTAACCATTGCATACATTAAAATTGCTAAAATTAAAGAAACTAATTTTGTATATTTTGTATTAAATAATGTTTTATCAATAAATGTAGAGAACCAACGGATAATACGTAATAGTATATCTTCAACATGTTGATAAGTATTCGCTACTTTTTGGCTTTGATTTGCAATTTTATTCGCGAGTTCAATTTTTTGACGATTAAATTCTTGTGGTTTCTTATCTTCACTCATTAGTGCTCACCTCCTGTATGTTTTGAAGATGAATCATCTTGGAGTTGATCTATCATATCTAAAGTTTTATCTAATTCATTATTTAAGCCAACAATCTTAGAAATATCTAATTTTGATGTATCATAAATTCTTTCATCGTCTTTTAAAGAATCATTCTGATACGAATCATCTTGTACAAATTCTGTTTGTTTCGTTTCTTGAACTATCGGCCTAGGATTAGCCTTTTCTGGATAGCTTGGAGCTGGTCTCTTCTTTTTCTTTGGAAGTTTAATTTCAACAGCCTCTTCTTCAATGATATCCATGGCTTCAGGTTTTCTGCTTTTACGTGTTGATTCTTTACGAGACTTCATTACTTTTTGTGAAGCAGGTTGATGTTTGCTCATTGCTTCAGAATAATCTTCTTCAACGCTTGATCTATTTAAACTTGTTACAACTTCTTCCGCTTCAATCTTATCAGATTTAATTGTGTCTGTGTCTTGTTTCTTGATCATTAACTTGTTCAAGATACCTGTATCTTGTGAAGATTTACGACGTTTAGTATTTGTATCAGAAATAACAACTTCTCTTGCAGGTTCTGGACGATATGCTTCATCCTGAACTTCTGTTTCTTCACCACAAATAACGCGTAATAAATAATTACGTAATTGTCTCTTATTTACATGGAATATCTTTCCACCTTCCGTAATACTGATAGCACCTGTTTCTTCAGAAACAACAATGGTAACTGCATCAGTAATTTCACTAATACCAATAGCCGCACGATGTCTTGCACCATAGCGATTAGGCACTTCTAAATTTGTAGGTGGGAAATATGCACTTGCACAGGCAATCTTATTACCTTGAATAATTACTGCTCCATCATGTAAAGGTGTACTAGTAACAAAGATAGATGTTAAAAGTTCAGCAGTAACATCTGAATTTAATCTTGTTCCTGTCGCAATATAGTCACTCAATGAATGAGATTGTTCAATTGAAATTAAAGCACCTGTTTCATCTTTCGATAATAACATTGTTGCTGTAACAATCTGGTCAACAAGGTTCTCTTTTTCACTACCTGTTAATGTTGTCATACGAGAAAACATATTTGTTTTTCCGATTTTTTCAAGCAATGCCCGAATTTCTGGCTGAAAGATAATGATAAATGCCAAAAATCCCCAGTTAATGAAAATATCCATAAAGTATTCTAGAGTCTTCAAGCCACATATTTTAGCTATAGAATCTAAAATTACAACGAGCATTACACCCTTAAAAATTTGAATTGTTCTGGAATTACCACGTACTACTTTTATTGCATAAAAAAGTATAAACCACATGACCAAAATATCTATAACCATGACTGTGATTGAACGTATATTTCCAAGTGTTAAACCTAAATCTGTAAAAGCCAAAATCAACACTTCCTTCCTTATGTAAATATAAAATATTATAACACATGATAGTGTATTCCTTTTTATCACTCGAGAATATTTAATAACTGTTCTTTTGTAAATGATGCCTTGCCCATCTCTTCACTAGATAGCATTTCTCTAGCTAAATCTGCTTTAGAGGACTGTAACTCTATAATTCTTTCTTCTAAAGTATCTTTCATAATTAGTTTATATACTGTTACAACTTTATCTTGACCAATACGATGCGTTCTATCTGTCGCCTGGTTTTCTACTGCTGTATTCCACCAAGGATCATAATGTATAACAATATCTGCAGCTGTTAAATTAAGGCCTGTACCTCCTGCTTTTAGAGAAATGCAGAATACTGGTACATCATCATTTTGAAACTTTTCAACTAATTTAACTCTCTCTTTTTTATCTGTACCACCATGTAAATAATAATACCTAACACCTTCTTTATTTAAACGTTCCTGTAGTTCTACTAACATACTTGTAAATTGTGAGAATAGTAATATTTTATGACCACTTTCTACAGCTGACCGAATCAAATCAACGCATAAATCTTCTTTTGAAGAATTACCTTTATAACCATTATATACAAGTGATGGTGAACAGCATATTTGTCTTAGATGAGTTAACTCGGCAAGTATTGCAATTTTATTTTTGTTAAAATCTTCTTTAGATTCCTGTGCTAAAGAAATCTTCAACCGTTGTACTCTTGCATCATACAACTCTTTCTGTTCTCCAGATAAAGGAGCGTAGTATATTTCTTCAAGTTTTTCAGGCAAATCTTTTAATACATCCTTCTTATATCTTCTTAAGATAAATGGAGCAATCATATTACGAAGTCTTTCTTCTTGATCTAAGTCATTATCTTTAACAATCGGTAATTCAAAATATGATTTAAAATATCGATAACGATATAGGAAACCAGGCAATAAATAGTCAAATATGCTCCATAGTTCAGATAATCTATTTTCAATCGGTGTACCTGTTAAAGCAATACGGAAACTACTCTGAATTTCTTTTACTGATTGAGAAGCCTGTGTATTTGCATTTTTAATGTATTGTGCTTCATCAATAACTTGTACTGAAAATTGCATTCCATCATAATATGCAAAATCTCTTTTAAGCGAATCATATGACGTAATTAAAATCGCATCTTCTAAAGAATTCATAATTGCATTAGCTCTTATTTCCGGTTGCCCTGAAACAATTGTGTAATGTAATGTTGGTGCGAATTTCTCTATTTCTGCTGCCCAGTTATAAACAAGAGAAGCAGGACAAACAACTAATTTACGTTTGTTGTCATTTAAAGAAGCGATAAAAGTAATAACTTGTAACGTTTTACCTAAACCCATTTCATCTGCAAGTAATCCCGCAAAACCATTTTCATGTAAACGACAAAGCCACTCATAACCACTTTTCTGATATTCTCTTAAAGTCGCATGAATAGAGTCAGGAACAGGATATTCTGATTCATTTACTGTAGAAATATTCTGAATAAGTCTATCAAAGAATTCATCTCTTTTTATTTCAAGATTCTCATCATTATCCATATTCTCTAGATATAAAGCTCGATATTTTGGAATCTTAACATTACCCTTCTTTATGTCTTTACTAGATAACTGTAAATCTTCTACTAACTTGTTAATTGAATCCAATTCACCTTCTTCAATAGTAATAAAACTGCCATTTTTTAAACGATAATATTTTTTCTTTGGTGAATATTTAGATAAAATATCCGCTAAATCTTCTAATGTTCTTGAATCTGTATTTAAATCCAGTTGCAATAAATCACTTTGAACAGAAACTCCAACTGTCACTTTATCCATTTTACGAATTGTTAATTTCTTCAATGAATCAGATATAAACACCTTTCCGAGTTTTTTAATTTCTTCAATACCTTCCGTCAATAAAGTATAAATTTTATCTTCATCATCCAATATTGCCCATTTAGAGTTTTGTGGATCAAAAGATGTAAAATACTGTGATAAAAATTTATCTATTCTTTTTTCTTCCAGATTATTACGATTGTTTATGTCCTTTTTATTATTTTCTAAGGCGTTAAATTTCAAATCACCATATATTGCAAATACTTCAACAGTAATCATACCATTTTGAGGCATATCAAAATAAAATTCAAAGTCAGGCTTTGCAACAACATATTTCTCTGGCAAATAGTTTTCTTTCTTTAAATATGTGGTTTTTTCCAGCTTTGGATAAATTTGACTCGTGAATGTTTTTATATCATCGTTTGAAACAAACAGGTTATCATTATATTGTCTCATCATATGTAATAATTCTTTTTCTGAATCACTGCATTTTGAACGAATAATCATTTTATTAGAACTGTCTATTGTATAAATATATTTTCTTCCTGCAATATATTGTGTATCTTCACATTCTATTTCATAGCCATCTTTTACTTGTTTGATTTTTGTTTGAATATTTGGTTTACCATCAATAATTTGATATAATTCTTCACTTTTTCTTCCACGTTCTTTGTCATAAACCATGACACCCGTTACTTCACAAGCTTTCAAAAAATCGTCCAGATATTTCCCAGTTAATGTTAACTCTCTACCAGCATTTCTCGCACTATAATTATTATAGTAGTCATAATAACCTCCTTTTCCAATATAATTATCCTGTCCATTTGGCAAAGAATTTAAAAAGCTGGCAAGTGGTAAACTTAATGCATCAAA
>CAJJTI010000029.1 GCA_905194705.1 uncultured Solobacterium sp.
TATTTTCATATTTTCATTTTTTAAACTTAATGATTGATATTTTATAAAAATATAATAAAAGAGGTGCATATAAGATACACCTCAAGATATTTAATTTAAGTTTTTAAAATTTACTATTTTGCACTTGGATCTTTGCTTAAGAGTTTATTTACGATAATTCCTAAGATTAGTGCACAGGCAATAGATGTAATTGTGATTTTACCGAAAGATAGTTGTAAGCCACCGATACCTGCAATTAAGATTGAAGATACAACGAACAGGTTTTTATTTTGTTCTAAGTCAACTTTTTGAACCATCTTTAATCCACTTACAGCGATAAATCCATATAGTGCCATACATACACCACCCATTACACATGATGGAATACTGGAGATAAAGGCTACGATTGGACTGATGAATGCTAAGATGATGCATTCAATTGCAGCAGTGATAATTGTTGCAACAGAGGCGTTCTTTGTAATTGCAACACAAGCTACAGATTCACCATAAGTTGTATTTGGACATCCACCAAAGAATGCACCAACAATTGAACCAATACCATCACCAAGTAATGTTCTATCTAATCCTGGATCTTTTAATAAATCTTTTTCGATAATTGAAGAGATGTTCTTATGGTCAGCGATATGTTCTGCAAATACGACGAAGGCAACTGGAATATAGGCAACAGCTACTGTACCAATATATTCTGCATCAACTTGTGAGAAGCCTTTAGCAGCAGTTAAGAATGTAAAGTCAGGTACAGAGAAGAATGTACTTAGTGTTACACCGCCACTTGCCAAGTTTGTAAATGCACTGAAGTCTGAAATCATTAAACTTTCTACACCAGTAGCGTTACCAATTAATGTAAGTACTGCTGCTAAAGCGTATCCTGATAAGATTCCAATAATGAATGGAATCATTTTTGTATATTTCTTACCATATGTACTAGCTAATGTAGTAGCGATTAAGGCAACTAAACCACATAAAACAGCGAAGTTTGTTGTTCCACCTGTTACATCACTCTTGCTTAAGTTACCAATTGCGCTGCTTGCCAAGCTTAAACCGATAATTGCTACTGTAGGTCCAATAACAACTGGTGGCATTAATTTATCAATCCAGCTTACACCAGCCTTTTTAACAACAATCGCAATAATTGCATAAACAAGTCCTGCTAAAATAGCACCGATAAGTAATCCAGCAAATCCTGCCTGTACACTTACAGCTCCTGCAAATGCTGCATTCATTGAACCAATAAACGCAAAAGAAGAGCCCAAGAATACTGGGCTCTTAAATTTAGTGAATAATAAATAAACAAAAGTACCAACACCAGCACCAAATAAAGCAGCCGCAGTTGACATTCCGTTACCAACAATTAGTGGTACGGCAATAGTAGCAGCTAAAATAGCTAACACTTGTTGAAAGCCGTAAATAAGTAATTGCTTTGTACTAGGTCTGTCGTTAACGTCATATACTAATTTCATATGTTTCTATCCTCCCATTGCGTTCTAAAGTACCAAAAAATGATATGGATGTAAAGAAAAAATGTTTCAAAAAAAGAAATATTATAAGTTTTATGAAAAAAAGCTGAAATGTATGAGAAAATAATTGATATGGAAATAAAAAGGTATTATTCTTTTACTGATTTTTCTCTTAAGAATTATGGTAAAAAAATATATAAAATTGCATTGAACTTGAATTTTGGTTGTCCAAATAGAGATGGTAAAGTATCTACTGGTGGATGTATTTTTTGTGCGAATGGAAGTGGAGATTTTGCATCATTATATCAAGGTGAAAAAATACAATTAAAGAAAACGGACAAACAGAGTGATGATGCTTTATATATAGGGTATTTTCAAGCATATACAAATACATATGCAGATATTAATACTCTTCGTTTCTATTTTACAAAAGCACTTGAAGATGATTTATTAGCAGGAATTTCTATCGCTACACGTCCTGATTGTATGGGGGAAGATGTATTAAATCTGTTAAAAGAATTAAAAGACAGTTTTCCTGATAAATTTATATGGGTAGAACTTGGCTTACAAACAATTTCTGAAAAAAATGCAAAATGGATGAATCGCGGATATCCAACATCGGTATTTGATAAATGTGTAAAGGATTTACACATTTATCAAATACCAGTAATAGTGCATGTTATTCTTGGATTACCTAATGAAGATGAAGCATTCTTGATTGAAGAAATGAAATATCTAAACGCATTACATATTGATGGCATAAAACTGCAGCTATTGCATATACTTCAAGGAACAAAGTTATATGACTGTTATCAAAATAATGAAATACAAGCTTTAACTGAAGAAGATTATGTATCTAAAGTATGTTTGTGTATCAGCTATCTGGATGAAAATATTGTTATTCATCGTTTAACTGGTGATGGTGAAAGAAATAAACTTGTAGCACCACTATGGAGTTTACATAAAAGACATGTTTTAAATTCTATCGCTAAATACTTAAAAGCTAATCAAATTACGCAAGGTTGTAAATTATAAAAAGTTGTGACAAATGATAATGTTTGTATATCATTTTTTATAAAATTTATTTTATAATAATCCCTCAAGGGAGGAATATCTATGCGAGTTGGATTAGATATTGGATCAACCACGATTAAATGTGTCGTTTTAGATGAAAATGATTCTATACTATATAAGACATATGAAAGACATCATAGTCATATTTTAGAAAAAGCAGAAGAAATAATAAATCGATTAAACAAGGAATATGTACATGATTCAGATGTAATATTAGCTATTTCTGGTTCGGCAGGAATGGGCTTAGCTGATAAGTGTAATATTCCTTTTGTTCAGGAAGTTTATGCAACTAGAGTTGCTGCAAGTAAACTATCACCTGATACTGATTGCATTATTGAACTTGGTGGAGAAGATGCAAAGATATTGTTTCTGAAAAATGGTATTGAAGTCAGAATGAATGGTTCTTGTGCTGGTGGTACAGGAGCATTTATTGATCAAATGGCTACTTTATTACAAATGCAGTCTGATGAAATGGATGAAGAAGCTTTAAAAGCAGAAAGAATATATACAATAGCTTCTAGATGTGGAGTTTTTGCAAAAAGTGATGTTCAACCTCTAATTAACCAGGGAGCTAAAACAAGTGATATTGCTGCGTCTATTTATCAGGCAGTTGTTAATCAAACAATAGCTGGTTTAGCACAAGGTAGAGTAATCAAAGGAAATATTTTATATTTAGGCGGTCCATTAACTTTCTCAAAATGTTTGCGTAACAGTTTTGATAAAACACTTAATCTAAAGGGTACTCTTCCAGAAAATTCTTTATTATATGTAGCTTTGGGTGCTGCATATTATGCGGATGAAAAAGTAAATTTAAAAGAAGTTTTAGAAAAACTTCAAGAGTATGGTAAACACTCTGAGTATGCTGGTTTACCTGCTTTATTTCAATCAAGAGATGAGTATTGGCAGTTTCATAACCGTCATATGAAAGCTTCTGTAAAAAGAGCTCAGTTTATAGATGGGGTAAGAGTTCATATAGGTATTGATTCAGGTTCTACAACAATCAAGATGGTCATTATGGATGATGAATGTAATATTCTTCATACCTGGTATAAGCCAAATAACGGTAACCCTGTTCCAATGATTTTACATGAACTTATCGATGTGTACGAAAAATATCCAAGAATAGAAATCGCCAGTGTTACGACAACAGGTTATGGAGAAGAGCTAATTAAACATGCATTTAAATGTGATTTAGGTGTAGTGGAAACAGTTGCTCACTTTACTGCAGCGAAGTATTTCTTGCCAGAAGTAGATTTTATTATTGATATTGGCGGTCAGGATATGAAGTGTTTCAAGATTACGGATGGAGCAATTTCTGATATTTTCTTGAATGAAGCTTGTTCTTCTGGATGTGGAAGCTTTTTGCAGACATTTGCGAAAGCATTAGGTTATAACGTAGAAGATTTTGCTCGTTTAGGCTTAGAAGGAAGAAAACCAGTTGATTTAGGTTCAAGATGTACCGTATTTATGAATTCTTCTGTAAAACAGGCGCAGAAGGATGGAGCTTCTATTGAAGATATCAGTGCTGGTTTATCTATTTCTGTTGTAAAGAATGCTTTATATAAAGTTATTCGTTGTGCAAGTCCTGAAGAATTAGGCAAACATATAGTTGTTCAGGGTGGTACTTTCTATAATGAAGCAGTTTTAAGAGCTTTTGAAAAAGAAATGGGTGTAGAGGTTGTACGTCCTGATATTGCTGGTTTAATGGGAGCTTTCGGAGCGGCACTGTATGGTAAAAAACATGTAGAAGATAATCATAAAAGTACGTTCTTAAATTATCAGGAACTAAAAAATTTCAGTCAGAAAACCAGCACCGTAACGTGTCAAGGATGTGGTAACCATTGTCTTTTAACAATTAATCTTTTTGCGGATGGGCAAAGATATATCAGTGGTAATCGTTGTGATAAGCCAGTTACAGGTATTGCGACAAGTGATGATTTGAATTTATATGCATATAAACTTTCATTATTAAAGTCTTATGCAAATAAAGAAGGTGAAGGTAATAAAGGTACAATTGGTATTCCTTTAGTTTTAAATATGTATGAATTATTACCGTTTTGGCATACCTTCTGGACTAATTTAGGATATAAAGTAAAAGTTAGTCCAATTTCAAGCCATAAACTGTATCAAGAAGGACAAGCTACAATACCTAGTGACACAGCATGTTATCCAGCAAAACTTTCGCATGGTCATATAAATGCTTTAGCAAAAGAAAATGTTGATGCGATATTTTATCCATGCATGAGCTACAACTTTGATGAAAAGGCAGGAGATAATCATTATAACTGTCCAGTTGTAGCATATTATCCAGAAGTACTAAAAGATAATTGTAGAGAGTTAGAGAATATTCCTTTTATCTTTGATTTTATTGATTTAAGTAATCGTGATGAATTTATAAAACGTTATCCTCTAATGTTGCAGAAGCATTTTCCTAGTTTAAAGACAGATGATATTGTTGAAGCAATTCATGCGGCATATAAAGAATATGACGTGCATTTGGAAGATATTCGTAAAAAGGGGAAAGAAATCATTGAAAAAGCCCGTAAAGAAAATAAACATATTATTGTTTTAGCAGGTAGACCATACCACGTTGATCCCGAAGTAAATCATGGTATAGATAAATTGATTACCAGACTTGGTGCAGCTGTTATTACAGAAGATTCAATCAGTTATTTGACACCTAAATTTAAAACAACTGTATTAAATCAATGGACCTATCATTCCCGTTTGTATTCTGCAGCAAAGTACTGTACAGAACATGAAGATATTGACTTAGTTCAACTTGTTTCTTTTGGTTGTGGCCTGGATGCGATTACTACAGATGAAACTAGAGAAATATTACAAAGCGGTAATAAGCTCTATACACAGTTAAAAATAGATGAAATTACAAATCTAGGTACAGTTACAATTCGTTTAAGAAGTTTATTTGCAGCATTAGCTGAAAGAAAAATGGATAAGGAGAATCAATAATGGAGTATTTAACACCGAATTTCACAAAAGATATGCTTCAAGATTACACCGTATTAGTTCCTAATATGTGTCCGATTCAATTTCGTTTAGTTAAAGCAGCAATGGAATCAGAAGGTTATCACAAAGTTGAACTTTTAGGAAGTGCAAGTTCTGAAGTAACACAAAATGGTTTAAGGTATGTTCATAATGATACGTGTTACCCAGCTTTAATTATTATTGGTCAATTTTTAGAAGCTTTAGATAGTGGGAAATATGATTTGGATCATACAGCTTTGATCATATCTCAATCTGGTGGAGGTTGTAGAGCAAGTAATTATATCAAACTTCTCCGCAAAGCATTAGTTCGTTCAGGTCACGCCAATATTCCTGTAGCAAGTGCTAACGTTAATGGTCTAGAAGAAGGTTCTATGATGCCTTGGACCAAAAAGATGATATTAAAAACATTAGCAGCAATTGAGTATGGTGATTTAATATTTGCTTTAAGAAATGAAGCCCATGCCTATGAAATAAATAAAGGCGACAGTGATAAGATGGTAGAAAAGTGGCTGACAATACTTGATGAAGATATTCGTCATAGTAAAAATTATTTACCTACTTCCTATAACAAGATGTTTAATCGTATTGCAAAAGATTTTTCTACAATCCCATTAGATAGAAAACCAAAAGTAAAAGTTGGTGTGGTTGGAGAAATATATGTTAAGTTTTCACCAACAGGAAATAATGATTTATTACATTTTCTTGAGTCGCAGGATTGTGAAGTAAATATGCCTGGATTAATGGGATATGTTGAGTATTGTTGTGCAAACTATGCCTTAGATACTAAACTATATGGAATGGATCCAAAGATGGGTAAACTTGCAGGATATGCCTTGAAATTATTAAATCATTATGGCTTTTTACAAAGTAAAGCTATGCGTAAATATGGCTTCTATGGACCAGGCAAATTTACAGAACTCATGAAAAAGCCAGAAGGAATTTTATCTCTTGGAACAAAGATGGGTGAAGGATGGCTTTTAACTGGAGAAATGCTTGAATTAATTGAAGCAGGATATGCAAATATTGTTTGTGCTCAACCATTTGGTTGCTTGCCTAACCATATTGCAGGAAAAGGTGTCATCAACAAAATAAGAGAAATTCATCCTGATGCGAATATTACTCCTGTCGATTATGACCCAAGTGCAACACGTGTTAACCAGGAGAATCGTATTAAACTAATGCTTGCAGTCGCAAAAGAAAACTTAGAAAAGGAATAAACAATGAAAACAGTACTATTTGACTTAGATGGAACTTTACTACCGATGGATCAAGACGCATTTACGAAAGCATATTTTCATTACTTAGCTAAACATATGGCAGCTTATGGATATGAAAGTGAGAAATTAATTCAATCTATATGGGCTGGAACCAAAGCAATGGTTAAAAATGATGGTACAAAAACAAATGAAGATGCTTTCTGGGATTGTTTTAAAACAATTTATGATGAAGAACATTTAGATGATAAGAAGTATTTTGAAGACTTTTATCGTGATGATTTTTATCAAGCACAAATTGCTACAGGTGTAGATTCTTCAGCAAAGAAAGCTGTCAATTTTCTAAAAGAAAAAGGTTATGAATTGATATTAGCTACTAATCCTATTTTCCCATCTATTGCAACATTACAAAGAGTTGGCTGGGCTGGGTTAGATAAAGATGATTTTTCTTTAATCACGACTTACGAAAATAGTACATATTGCAAGCCTAATCCAAAGTATTATGAAGAAATTATTCAAAAAATGAATCTAGATCCTAGTGAATGCATCATGGTTGGTAATGATGCTATAGAAGATATTGCGGCTGGTGTTACAGGCATGAAAGTATATATCATCACAAATAATCTATTAAATGGTGATAAAGTAGATATATCAAAGTATCCACATGGTAACTTTGATGATTTTATCGAATGGATGAGAGGATAAATATATGTTGAATCAAAAAAGATTAGATAAAGTTTTTTCCTTTTTGCATGAACAAAAATTAGATCAAATGCTTGTATGTGACAAGGTTGCAATTTTCTATTTGACAAATAAATGGTTTCATCCTGGAGAAAGATTTCTAGGACTACTACTAAAAAAGAATGAAACACCTATTTTATATTTAAATGAATTATTTAGAATAGATGAAGATTTAGGTGTGAAAGTTGTTTCTATTACAGATACTACTAATATTAGTGAAGTATTAAAAAGAGATGTTGATCCAACAAAATGTTTAGGTGTCGATAAAGAATTAAGAGCTAAGTTTTTATTGCCATTTTTACATGAACATATTGCAACGGATTTTATAAACAGTTCTTTTGCGGTTGATGAAGCACGTGCATTGAAAGATGAATATGAAATTGAATTAATGATTCAATCTTCTAAAATTAATGATTTAGCAATGGAACAGTTTAAAGCATTAATTCATCCTGGAGTAACTGAAGAAGAAGTAGCTTCTAAATGCTTAGGTATTTATAAGAGCTTAGGTGCAGAGGCATATTCTTTTGAACCAATCGTCGCTTTTGGTATAAATAGTGCTGACCCACATCATGAACCAGATAGTACTGTATTAAAAGAAGGTGATACTGTGTTATTTGATGTTGGATGTAAATATAAAAATTACTGTTCAGATATGACAAGAACATTCTTCTATAAAAAAGAATTAACAAGTGAAGAAAAGAAAGTATATAACTTGGTAAAAGATGCTAACGAAAAATCAGAAGAAATATGTAAACCTGGAGTTGTCTTTGCGGATATTGATAGGGCAGCGAGAGATGTTATTTCAAAAGGTGGATATGGTAAAGATTTCACGCATCGTTTAGGACATTTCATTGGTATTGAAGATCATGATTTTGGTGATGTATCAATGGCTAACTTATCCAAAACAAAAACAGGTAATATTTTCTCTATTGAACCAGGTATCTACAATAAAGATGTATTAGGCGTAAGAATTGAAGATTTGGTATTAATTACTGAAGACAGTCATATTGTATTAAATACTTATCCAAAAGATATCGAGGTAATCGAATAATTTATGTCTTTAGACAGTGTGAAAGAAGAATTTAAGAAGTATCACATTGAAGATAAAATAATTTTATTGGATGAGTCCAGTGCTACAGTGGAGCTAGCAAGTCATGCCTTAGGATGTAAAGAAGCAGAAATAGCGAAAACAATGTCATTTCTTGTGGATGATCAACCAATACTTATTGTCATGGCAGGGGATGCAAAAATAAATAATCATAAGTACAAAGCATACTTTCATAAAAAAGCGAGAATGCTGCATGGAGATGAAGTAATGGAATACACAAGTCATCCTATAGGTGGCGTATGTCCTTTTGGATTGAAAGAAAATGTGATTGTGTATTTAGATGAGTCTTTAAAAAGATTTAATTATGTTTATCCAGCCTGTGGAAGTTGTAATTCAGCTATCAAGTTAACAATTGATGAACTGGAAAAGTATTCAAACTATAAAAGATGGATAGATGTAACAGAAGTGATTGCAGAAGAGTAGTGATAAACTATTCTTCTTTTTGTTTATATAGAAAATAAAAAACCAGCCAAATGCTGGTTAAGTTCAAGTTTATAGCATGATGTTTTGGAATAAATGGTGACGCGTACGGGATTCGAACCCGTGAATGCCGCCGTGAAAGGGCGGTGTGTTAAGCCACTTCACCAACGCGCCACAAATAATGCTTATTAAATATACCATGGTGATTTTATGTTTGCAACACTTTTTTAAAAATATTGTGTAAAAATTTCTAGAATATTATAATAACTGTATCGATAAGAGAAAGTGAGAAAAATAATGAAGCATAAAAAAAATAAAAGTGGAATTCCTGTTATTATTTTGTTACTGGGTGTTGCACTCATTGTAGTTGGTTCAATATTTGCGACCAGTTACTTATATACGAAGGAAAAATATGCTGGTAGTAATAAAGCATACAGCTATAGTTTGATTCGTAAATTAGATGAAAATTCAAGTGATTATAAAACCGCAAAGAAGTTTTACAGTGAAGAAGAATGGAATACAATTCGTAACAACAAATTAAATATTACAGAAGATACAAACAGTTCTGAAAAAATTGACGAAAATGGAATTGAAATTAAGCATGTTTATGGAACTACATATCAAGGATATTTAATGCTTGTTCATAATCCAGAAGATATTTCGGTTGCTGTTAATCCGTATTTAGGTACTTCACAAGGTGCTCCAGAACTTGAAACATATGTGTCTATGTATAATGCTGTAGCTGGTATCAATGGTGGTGGATTTGAGGATGCTGGGGGTACTGGTAATGGATCTATTCCTCAAGGTGTAGTTATTCATAATGGTGAATTAGTTTATGGACCAAAAGATACTTATGTATCTCTAGTAGGTATTGATAAAGAAAATCATTTAATCTGTGCAGGTGCTACTGCTAATGAAGCTCTTTCATGGGGGATTCAGGAAGCTGTTACTTTTGGACCAATCTTTATCAATAACTACAATGTTGTTTATAAAGAAGGTTCTGATAACTTGGGTATGTTAAATCCTCGTACGGCAATCGGACAAAGATCAGATGGTACATTTATGCTACTAGTTGTCGATGGTAGAGGACCAACAAGTTTTGGTGCTTTATATGAAGATATTATTAAGATATTCCAGGATAATGATGCAGTTATGGCAGCAAATCTCGATGGTGGTAACTCATCAGCGATGATTTATGATGGCGAATATGTAAATACTCCGGTTTCATTATATGGATCAAGAAATTTACCAACAGTGTTCTTAGTGAAAGGAGGAAACTAAAATGAAGAAAGTTAAAATGTCTTTATCAATTATTATCCTCTTAGTTACTTTAGCTATTGGATGTGCATTTTGTTTTGTATCACTTCAAAATGCAAAAAAAGAATTTGCTGAAGAAGAAAAGAAACTTCCAGAAAGTGCAATTACTTTATATTTAGAAAAAATTCAAAATAAAGATTTTGATGGTTTATATGAAGATTCTCTTGCTGTATCAAAACACTTAAATTCAAAAGAAAGCTATATTGCTGAAATGGAAAGAATTTATGGTGATGTCAAAGCAAGTGATATTGAATTTGCAAGTATTAACACTAATGAATATCAATTAGCTTCTAAAGGAAAATACTTAGCAACTGTACAGTTACAACAGGCATCTGATGGTTCTTATTTAGCTTCAACTTTATTTAGCGGTGATAATAATTATGTTTTAGAAGTTCCTACGGGACTAATACCTGTAGTAAATGGCATACAACTTGATAAATCTTATATGAGTGAAAGTAATGTTGTCGCTTCTAACTTTGCTGGTGTAGAAAATAACAGCAGTGCAGTGAAAGTAGATAAATATAAACTTGATAATTTATTAAGTTATCCTGAATCAATTTCAATTGCAAGTGATGCAAGTTATATCGCTATTCAAGATGCCATAAGCAATACAATTTTTGTGGGTAAACCAAATAATGATTTAGCGGAAACATTTAAAAATTATGCTATAACATGTGCAAAATTCCCTGCAAAAGAAGGTTCTTTAGGGGAAGTTGCTGCAATCTCTGTTCGTAGTTCTGACTGGTACAAGAGAATCAGTGGCTTACAGAACAACTGGTTTACAACACATAGTATTTCTAATTTCTCTAATGTAAATGCTTTTGATATCATTTCACAAACAGAAGATACAGCCGTAGGCCATGTTTCATTTGATTACTATGCTAGTAATGGTGATGTAGATAGAACGTGGCATGGTGGATACCAAATGACACTGATTAATGAATCTGGAACTTGGAAAATTGCTGGTTTTGGAATCAATATTGATTTGAATCCAGCTTCAAAATAAAGGAGGAAAACTATGATAGATTATGCAGAAGGCTCTGGTAAACAATATCATGTAGGAGTCGGCAAAGGAGATGTAGGAAGATATGTTATTCTTCCTGGAGATCCAAAACGTTGTGAGAAAATCGCGGCATATTTTGATGAGCCAAAACTAGTAGGAGATAACAGAGAATTTGTAACTTATACAGGTTATTTAGATGGCGTAAAAGTATCTGTTACTTCAACAGGAATTGGTGGACCAAGTGCTTCTATTGCGATGGAAGAATTGACAGCGTGTGGTGCAGATACATTTATCCGTGTAGGAACGTGCGGAGGAATGGATGTAAATGTAAAAAGTGGTGATTTAGTCATTGCAACAGGTTCCGTACGAATGGAAGGGACATCTGTTGAATATGCACCAATTGAATATCCAGCAGTACCTGATTTACAGATTACTAATGCATTAGTTGCTGGAGCAGAAAAGATTAATGCACCATATCATACAGGTGTAGTTGAGTGTAAAGATGCCTTCTATGGTCAACATCGCCCTGAAACATTACCAAACGGTCCAGAACTAATGAGAAAATGGGATGCGTGGTTAAAGCTTGGCTGCAAGGCTAGTGAAATGGAAAGTTCTGCTTTGTTTATCGTTGCCAGCTACTTACGTGTACGTTGTGGAACAGTTCTTTTAACAGTCGCAAACCAGGAACGTGCAAAACTAGGATTAGAAAATCCTCAAGTTCATGACACAGATAAAGCAATTCATTGTGCGATTGAAGCAATTAGAGATTTAATTAAACAAGATAATCTTTAACGTAAATGATAATGTTTTAAATATGCTTGAAAAGCAGAAGGTATAGACACTTTCTGTAATTCATCATGAGTTAAAAAATAATAGCTTTCTAATAGAGGTGCAATTCACTGACCTCTATTTCATAAGCCTGCATATGCCACTCAATATGAGTAAAGATATGCTTTGATGTAATAGATTCTTTTGTATTAAGTATATGAAAACCAAAGCTTTCAACTAGACTTATTACATCTTCTTTATTTGCATCATCAAGATTAACAAATTCAAAAAGATTAGCTAATAATCCAGTAGTATTTCTTTTATGTATTAAAAATCTATCTTTTGAATGAACAATCAAAACAGTTTTATTCACAATTTTTCTTTCTTTTAATTTACTGCGATAAGGAATAGAAGAGATTTCATCGTTTATATATGCTTTACAATGCTTAGAAAGTGGGCATGATGAGCAGTTTGGTGTACCTTTTGGAATACAAATGACTTCGCCAAGTTCCATTAAACCCTGTGTAAAATAACGAACAAATAAAGCATCATCATTTGAAGAAAATGAGTTCTCAATAATGCTTGAAAAAAGATTAACAGTTTCTGAATCTCTGATATCTTCTTTATAACCAAAATATCGTGCTAATACACGTAGTACATTACCATCAACAGCACTTACTTTTTCACCAAAACAAATAGAGGCAATAGCCCCAGCCGTATAAGGTCCAATACCAGGTAGTGTGATTAACTCTTTTTTTGTTTGCGGGAATTTATAATAATATTTATCTTTTAAAACTAAAGCACATTTTTTGATATTTCTAGCACGAGAATAGTAACCAAGTCCTTCCCATAATTTCATGAGTTTATCATCATCACAATCAGCTAATGATTCAATATTTGGTAATTCATGCATAAATGCAAGGTATTTAGGAATAACAGCTTCAATACGTGTTTGCTGTAACATAATTTCACTAATCCAGACAGCATAAGGATTATTATTTGCTCGCCATGGTAAATCTCTTTTATTAACAGCAAACCATTCAACAATATTTTTTACATCTTCTCTATTAATCTTTTTCATTCCTTTTATTTTACTATTTATTGTTCAAATAAATAGAGCTAAAATAAATTTATGCAGGCGTAATTCAATGGTAGAATGTCAGCTTCCCAAGCTGAATACGCGGGTTCGATTCCCGTCGCCTGCTCCACTAAATGCAAAAAGCCGCTAATTTATGCGGCTTTTATATTTCTAGGGATATAATAATTTTTCAATATAATTAAATAACATTTTTATAGATAACAAATAGAATAGTACATACTAGTATGTATTAGAAATCTTGCAATACATATTAGTATGTATTATAATTATATTGCATGAAAGGGAGAAGAGTTATGCCGATGACCGCAAAGCAGATGATGAAACTGCTAGAAAAAATGGATTTATTAGGCAAGAAGGTGGTAATCATACAATCTTCTTTAATCCGATAACTAAGAAAAAGACAGTAGTTCCACGTCATGCAAAGGATTTAGGAAAAGGTTTAGAACAACAAATACTTAAACAAGCAGGACTTAAATAAAGTATTGTTTGTTATAAACAAACACTCTTCAATAAGGTATAAACTTATGGCAAAAATTTATTATCCGGCAGTATTTCATAAAGAAGATAACGATACATATTGGGTTGAATTTCCTGACTTGCCAGGTTGCTTAACTCAAGGAAAATCATTTTATGATGCACTATGTATGGCTGATGATGTTTTGGGTGAATGGTTAAATTCTAAGGAGTTTTTCCAAGTTGATCATTTTGATGAGCCTACAGAACTTGGAAAAATTATGAAAAGGTATCCTGGTGAATTAGTTTCTATGGTTGAATATGATGATGTTAGTTGGAAAAAAGAGCATGCAAAGGTGTCTATTCATAAGACTGTTTCTTTACCGCAATGGTTATACGAACTGGCTAGTGAAAAAGGAATAAGCTTATCAAAAACATTGCAAAAAGCATTAAAGGATGAATTGGGTATAAATTGACTAGATTGAAGTATCTAGTTTTTTTGTTGAGTTCATGTACCATTCAATAAATATATTAAGCAATGAAAAAAGTTTCATTTTAACTTTTTGAAAAATTTTCTTGACAATATATTCTTTAGCAATTAATCTTTATAATAACTTCTATGAACAGAAGAGTAGTTAAGTTATCGTCTATAGCGAGCTAGTACAGAGTGGAAGACTAGTAGATTAGAGATTTAATGAAACGCATCTGGGAGAAGTCTTTCTGAAGAATATAGGAAAGAACGTAAATACGGCGTTAACGTAAGAGTGGTTAACTTTTTTGTTAGCAATCAGTGTGGTACCGCGATATATAAGTCGTCTCTGAATAGGAGATGGCTTTTTTGTTTATAGGAGGTACGTATGAAAGTCCGACGAAATAAGATAAAGATAGAAATTAGACAAAATTACAAAGAAAGAAAAGGAAAGAATACAAATGAATAAAATATGTAAAACATTACTTGTCATTATAACATTTTTGTCTTTAGCATCTTGTACCTCTACACAAAATGTTGATTTAGATATAAATGAAACAGACGAAACACAATTAGGAAAAGCTGATATAGATTTATCTAATGCAGAAGGAAAATTAAAAGAAATTCTAGATAAAGGAGTATTAGTAGTTGCTACTTCTCCTGACTATCCACCTAATGAATATATAGATATGTATACAGGTGAAGTTAAAGGAAGTGAAATGACTTTAGCGAAATATATCGCTAACAGTTTAGGTGTTACTTTACAGGTAGAAACAATGGACTTCAGTGCTGTATTAACAGCCGTTGATACAGGAAAAGCAGATATAGCAATTTCTGGTTTTGGCTATAAAGCAGACCGTGCTAAAAACTATGAACTATCTAAAGGTTATCAAGGAACTAGTGAAGCAGCATGTCATACATTATTAGTATTTACTGATGAAGTAGATAACTATAATTCTTTAGATGATTTCTCAGGTAAAAAGATTGATGCACAAGCTTCATCTCTTCAGGAAATGTATGTAACTGATGAAATTCCTGATGCTGAGTTAACACTTGTTTCTACACTGGATCAAGCAATATTAGAGCTTAATTCAAAGAAAGTAGATGCTGTTGCTTTGGATTGTAATACAGCAGAAAAATATGCTGAACAATCAAATGGAACATTATCAAAATCAAATGTAGATTTTGATTTAACACCATATGCAGACTATGCAGGCAACGTCATTGCTGCTAAAAAAGGTGAAACAGCTTTAATTAATGCTATAAATGATATTATCGAAGATGTTAAAGAAAAAGATTTATATGCTGACTGGTATGCACAGGCAAAAGCAGAAGCTGATGCCAAAGAAAAGGCTAAAGAAGCTGGTAATACTCTTTGGGGTGTCTGGACACAATATTGGCCTATCTTTATGAAAGGTCTAGTAGGAACATTAAAATATGCATTTATTGCTGTATTCTTTGGCTCTATTATCGGTGCATTTGTTGCATTGCTACATTTATCAAAGAACAAAGTACTGTCATCAATTGCAGCAGTTTATGTAAATGTACTTCGTGGTACGCCATTACTTGTACAAATGTATATTGTTTACTTCTTTTTCCCAATTGCATTTCCTGCATTAAATGCATTATCTAAAGATTTATGTGTAGTTGTATCTTTAGTTCTTAACTCAAGTGCATATGTATCAGAAATATTCCGTGGTGGTATTGAATCAGTTGATATTGGTCAAACAGAAGCCGCAAGATCTCTTGGTATGAGTAAGAAAAACTGCATGGTGAAAATTATATTCCCACAAGCAATTAAAGCAATTTTGCCTTCTCTTGGTAATGAATATATTTCAATGATTAAGGAAACATCACTTGCAGGAACATTTATGCTATATGAATTAATGTATACAAAGACATTGCTTGCCAATAAATTCTTAATTTGGCAACCAATGATTATTATCGCCATCATTTATCTCATCTGTACGATGGTATTAAGTTTTCTTGTTAAACAAATGGAAAAGAGGTTGAGTGTCAGTGACTAATTTAGATATGCCGTTAATTGAAACGAAGAATTTAAAGAAATCTTTTGGTAAGTTAGAAGTACTAAAAGGTATTGATGAAAAAATATATAAGGGTGAAGTTGTATCAATAATAGGTCCTTCTGGTGGAGGAAAATCTACATTTCTCAGATGCTTGAATCTATTAGAAACACCTACAGAAGGTCATGTATATTTTGAAGGACAAGAATTAAATCCAGATAGTACGGACTTAGATAAGCATCGTCAAAAAATTGGTATGGTATTCCAACAGTTTAATGTATTTCCTCATTTGACTGTTTTAGAAAATATTACAATTACACCAATGCTTGAAAAAAAGGTATCAAAGAAAGATGCTGAAAAAGAAGCTATGGAACTATTAAAAATGGTTGGTTTAGAAAGCAAGGCAAATGAATATCCTAAAAAACTTTCTGGTGGTCAAAAACAACGTCTTGCTATAGTACGTGCTATGGCAATGCATCCAGATGTAATGT
>CAJJTI010000030.1 GCA_905194705.1 uncultured Solobacterium sp.
TAATTATCACAGATAAAGATAATGCTTTGAATGTAATAGGAAAAGTAGATAGTCATTTGTTTGATAATTATACTTTAACTGGAATATCTTTGTTTGATGATACGCAAGAAAAAGAAATCAAAAATATACCTATTGTGTGCACAATAGAGTCAGTTCCTGAATTTATTTGTAAAGAATGGGTTGATGAAGTTCTAATTGTTTTGCCTAAAACGATAGAATATCCTAAAAACTTAATAAATAAAATTGAAGAAACCGGTGTTGTTGTACATGTGAATATTCCATATATATCTAGTGAAAATGGTAAAAGACAGTTTGTGGAAGACGTTGGAGGTTATACTGTATTAACAACAGCTTTTAATTACGCTTCTCCAAAACAATTATTGGTAAAAAGAATCATGGATATATGTGCAGGAATAATTGGATGTTTATTGACAGCTGTTATCTTTATTTTTGTTGCACCTATTATTTATATTAATTCTCCAGGGCCTATTTTTTATACACAAGAGAGAATTGGTAGAAATGGTAAACTATTTAAAATGTATAAGTTCAGAAGTATGTATTTAGACGCAGATGAACGTAAAGCAGAATTAATGAAAGAAAATAAAATTAAAGATGGAAGAATGTTTAAAATGGATTTTGATCCTAGAATTATTGGAAATAAGATTCTACCAGATGGAGAAAAGAAAACTGGTATTGGAGAATTCATTAGAAAGACATCTCTTGATGAATTTCCACAATTTTATAATGTTTTAAAAGGAGATATGTCACTTGTCGGTACGAGACCACCACTTGAAAGTGAAGTTAATCTATATGAATTACATCATCATGCTAGGCTTGCGGTAAAACCAGGAATTACAGGTATGTGGCAAGTGTCGGGTAGAAGTAATATTACTGATTTTGAAGAGGTAGTTAAGTTAGACAAAGAATATATTAATAACTGGAGCATAGGATTAGATATAAAAATTATATTTAAAACAATACTAGTAGTATTTAAAAAAGAAGGCTCAATGTAGGAGAAATAAAATGGGCGATAAATTAAAAATTGCAATGTTTGGACAAAAAAGATGGTCAAGAGAAGGTGGTATAGAAATTGTTGTAAAAGAACTGTGTACGCGTATGGCGCAAAAAGGTTGTGAAATAACATGCTATAACAGATCTGGCCATCATGTCAGTGGAGCTGAATATGATGTTGTAGATACTAGCAATGAATGCAAAGAAATTCGTCAAAAGTATGTCCCAACTATTGAAAAAAAAGGTCTTGCAGCGGTTAGTTCTTCTTTCTTTGCTGCTATCTATAGCGCTTTTGGAAAATATGATGTAGTACATATTCATGCTGAAGGTCCTGCTTTTTTCTCGTGGATTCCTAAGTTATGTGGAAAAAGAGTTATTGTTACTATTCATGGATTAGACTGGCAACGAGAAAAATGGAAATCAGGTTTTGGTTCTAAATTTATTCGTCAAGGAGAAAGAAACGCTGTTAAATATGCAGATGAAATTATTGTTCTAAGTAAAAACGTTCAGAATTATTTTATGAATACATATAATAGAAGAACGTGGTATATCCCTAACGGCGTAAATATTCCTAAAGTAACAAATGCTAATTTGATAACAGAAAAATATAGTTTAACAAAAAATTCATACATATTATTTTTAGGAAGATTAGTACCTGAAAAAGGTATTCGATATTTAATCGAAGCATATAAAAATGTTAAAAGTAATAAAAAGCTAGTAATAGCTGGTGGCTCTAGTGATACGGTTTCTTTTATGGAAGAATTAAAAAAATTAGCAAAAGATGATGATAGAATAATTTTTACTGGGTTTGTTCAAGGACAAATGTTAGATGAGCTTTATAGTAATGCGTATATTTATACGTTACCTTCTGATTTAGAAGGAATGCCATTAAGTTTATTGGAAGCAATGAGTTATGGGAATTGTTGTTTAGTTTCAGATATTCCGGAATGTGCAGATGTGGTTGAAGACAAAGCATTACTATTTAAAAAGGCAGATATTAATGATTTAAAGATGAAATTGCAAGACGCTTGTAATAATCCTGAAAAAGTATTGGATATGAAAAGAAATGTTGCTAATTTTATATGCAAAAAATATAATTGGGATAATGTGGTAGAAAAAACATTGAAGTTGTATGGGGAAAAACAATGAAGATATTGATAATAAATAAGTTTTTGTATCCAAATGGTGGCTCAGAGACGTACATATTTAAATTGGGTGAAGCGTTAGAGCGGCACGGACACGAGGTTCAGTACTTCGGAATGGAGCACGAAGGCCGCTGTGTGGGCAACCTGGTCAATGCTTATACGTCCGATATGGATTTCCACGGTGGTAGCAAGCTGTCGAAACTGACTTACCCGATCAAGACTATTTACAGCAAGGAAGCAAGAGAAAAATTAAGACTGGTACTAGATGACTTCAAGCCGGATGTCTGTCACCTGAACAACTTTAACTACCAGCTGACACCTTCCATCATTCTGGAAATCGTGAAGTGGCGCAAGGAGACCGGAAGGGATTGTAAGATCATCTTCACGGCACATGACTACCAGCTTGTCTGCCCGAACCATCAATTAAAGAACCCTATCACACATGAGAACTGTGAAAAGTGCCTCGGCGGTCATTTCATGAATTGCGTGAAAGGAAAATGCGTTCACGGTTCTACAGCAAAATCTATCGTTGGCATGATGGAGGCCGAGTTATGGAAGTGGAACGGAGCATACAAGTATATTGACAAAATTATTTGCTGCTCGGAGTTCCTGAAAACCAAGATGGATACGAATCCGCTGTTTGCAACTAAGACAATTGCAATGCACAACTTTGTGGAGAAGGTAGAGCCTAAGGCCGTTGAAAAGAAAGATTACGTCCTCTACTTCGGCCGTTTCTCTGAGGAGAAGGGAATCAACACTCTTGTTGAGACCTGCAATCTGCTACCAGATACTCAGTTTATTTTTGCTGGTTCTGGTCCGTTGGAAGACAAGGTCAATCAGCTGAAAAATGTTAAGAATGTTGGTTTCCAGACTGGCGATGCATTGGACAAACTGATTCGGGAAGCAAAGTTCTCCATTTACCCGTCTGAGTGGTATGAGAACTGCCCGTTCTCTGTTATGGAAAGTCAACAGCGCGGAACTCCTGTCATTGGCGCAAATATCGGTGGCATTCCTGAATTAATCACAGATGGTGTGGACGGACGATTGTTCACCAGCAAAGATTCCAAGCAGCTAGCAGCTGTCATCAGAGAATTGTGGAATGCTCCAGAGAAGGTTGAGGAATATGCTAAAGCCTGTCTGAATCTTGAGAGAGATGACCTTGATTCTTACTGTGATAAACTCATCACAATTTATCTGGGGGATAACACTCAGTAAATACTGGAGGAAGGACTACGCCTTGTACTTCGGCCGTTTTTCCGAGGAAAAGGGCATCGGCACATTCAACAAGGTCTGTAAGGAACTGCCGGATGTGCAGTTCATCTTCGCCGGCACTGGTCCGCTGGAAGCGAGCATCAGGGGTGTAAGCAACATTAAGAATGTTGGATTCCAGAAGGGCGAGGCACTGGAAAATCTCATCCGTAAGGCACGGTTTTCTATTTATTCGTCCGAGTGGTACGAGAACTGCCATTCTCCGTGATGGAATCCCAGATGTACGGCACAGCGGTGCTAGGTGCAGACAGTGTTGGTATCCCGGAACTGATTCAGGTTGGCAAGACCGGCGAGCTGTTTGAAAGCGGTAACGCCTAAGACCTGAAGAAGAAGGTCGAGAAGCTCTGGAAGGATAAGAAGCTGTGTGAGCAGTATAGCAAGAATTGTAAGGACATCAGCTTCGATACCATTGATGAGTATTACAAGAAAATTATGAAGGTGTATCGGTAAAACTGATACGTGAGGAGAAAATTTGTGGCTACGAAAGCGGATCGATATGAGGGGATAGACGGATTAAAGGCGTATGCCATTCTTGGCATTGCTCTGATGCACGTCCTTTCAAATGGAAAATATGAATTGGGAGGATTTGTGTTTGAACGACTGATACCATCTTTCACAAATCTCGTTTTCCTTTTTATGTTGGTCAGTGGTTTTGGAATGTGCTGCGGCTATTATCAGAAAATTATTGATCGTAAGATTAGCGTAGAGGATTTCTACAAGAAACGATACATCAAGATCTGGCCGTATTTTGCACTGCTTTGTGCGTTGGACTTTGTGATTTCACCGAGCAAGGAATCTTTGTTTGAAGTTTTTGCAAACTTGACATTATGCCAAGGGCTTCTGCCGAATGCAAATATTTCGGTCATTGGTGTGAGTTGGACACTGGCAGTCATTTTTGTGTTTTATATGCTGTTCCCGTTCTTCTGTTTCCTGATTGGAAATAAGAAGAGAGTGTGGGGCGTAGCAGTTGCAGCACTGGTGTTTAACTGGCTGTGCGCTAATTACTTCAAGGCTGAAAGGACTAATATCGTCTATGATGCTATTTACTTTACCGCTGGCGGGCTGATTTTCCTCTATCGAAAAGAGCTGGCCGACTTTGCATCCAAACATAAGGTAATCGCCGGTGTGATTTTGATGGTAGCTGCAGATGCTTACTTTGTGTTAGGTGGCTCTACGCTCACAATACTGTTCTTCTGTGTGGCAGCATTGGTTTATTCCCTCGGCTGTAAAGTGGGGGTACTGGTCAATCCAGTTGCCAAGTTCCTTGGTAGTATCAGCTTCGAGATTTACCTGTGCCACATGGTGATTTATCGTGTGCTTGAGAAGCTGCACCTCGTTCATCTATTTGGAAACGGTCTGCTGACATATATCTTCACGGCAGTCGCAGTTATATGTGGCTCGATTGTGTTTTCAGTATGTGCCAAGTGGTTCTTAAATAAAATCGAAACATTCTTAAAAGAGAGAGTTAGGAGAGTTAATCATGTCTGAAGAAAAGAAGTTAAATGGTACGGTAATCGTTACTTACCGCTGCAATGCTCGTTGCTCTATGTGCAACCGCTATAAGGCACCTTCCAAGCCGGAAGAGGAAATCAGCATCGAGACCATTAAGAAACTGCCGAAGATGTATTTCACCAACATTACCGGTGGTGAGCCGTTCATCCGCACTGACCTGAAAGATATTGTACGCGAACTGTACAAGAAGTCTGACCGTATTGTTATTTCGACGAACGGTTTCTTTACAGATCGTATCGTTGACCTGTGCAAGGAGTTCCCACAGATCGGTATCCGTATTTCTATTGAGGGTCTAGAGCAGACCAACAATGAAATCCGCGGTCTGCAGAACGGTTACCAGCGTGGTTACGGCACACTGAAGAAACTGCGTGAGATGGGCATGAAGGACGTTGGCTTCGGTATGACTGTTCAGGACAAGAACGCTCCTGACCTTGTTCCTCTGTACAAGATTTCAGATGAAATGGGCATGGAGTTTGCAACTGCTTCTCTGCACAACAGTTTCTATTTCGTTGAGGCTAAGAACATCATCCATGATCGTCCGATGGTTGCTAAGAACTTTGAAAATCTGGTTAACGAATTGCTCCGCAGCAACAGCCCGAAGAAATGGTTCCGTGCATACTTTAACCATGGCTTGATCAACTACATCTATGGCCAAAAGCGCCTGTTGCCTTGCGACATGAGCTTTGATACCTTCTTCATCGATCCGTATGGCGATGTCATGCCTTGCAATGGTACCAAGGATAAGGAAGTCATGGGTAACCTGAACAATCAGACTTGGGACGAACTGTGGAACAGCCCGGAGGCCGAGAAGGTTCGTGAAAAGGTTCGTTGCTGCGATCGTGACTGCTGGATGATCGGCTCTGTCAGCCCTGCGATGCATAAGTACATCTGGAAGCCTGCTACTTGGGTTCTGGTTCACAAATTCAAGGCTCTCTTCACCAAGCATCCGTACAGCATGTATGAGCTGAAAATTTGCCGTGACTATCGTGATGGAAAGGTGACCGAGGAAGAACTGGATAAGTGCAGTACATGTGATGTAAATGCTTGCATCAATAACGGTCTGAGCGCTGCTAGTATGGAGCAGCTGAAAAATAAAACTGGTGAAGAAATTGTTGATGCGGATATTGCTCAGCAGATGGGGAAATAAAATGATTACAGTACTTACGCCAACATATAATCGAGCTGAAAGACTTGATGGGTTATTTCAATCATTACTTGCTCAAGACAACAAGGAGTTTATTTGGCTCGTTGTTGATGATGGAAGTACGGATGATACAGAATCAAAAATTTCTACATTTATTGACAAGGCCAATTTCAAGATTATTTACAAAAAGAAAAATAATGGAGGTAAGCACACTGCTTTAAATTTTGCATATCAGTTCATAGATACTGATTTGACATTTATAGTTGACAGTGACGATGAACTTACTTCGGATGCCATAAGTACCATTGAAGCATGCCATGACAAGTATTCATCAGAAAGCAACTTATGTGGCTATTCCTTTTTGAGAAAAAAAAGAGAAGGCGGCTTCCTAAACTCGGGAATTCTTCCTGAAAATGGATATAGAGCCGATTTTGTAACATGCAGGATAAATGGTAATATGCCAGGGGATATGGCTGAAGTATGGAAAACTAAATGCCTAAAAGAATTTCCGTTTCCTGAGTTCCCTGATGAAAAGTTCCTGGGTGAAGATATAATCTGGTTTAAAATGGCAGAAAAATATGAAATGCGTTTCTTTGATAAAGCAATTTATATTTCTAATTATTTGGATGATGGTTTGACAAGGAATAGAAGGAAACACAATATTCTTTCCCCAAAAGGATGCATGGCCAGAGCGGAGGTTTTCCTTGATTCTAAAGCAAATAGTAAAGTTAAAGTAAAAGCTATGCTTCAGTACATTATTTATGGGAAGTTTGCTAATAATAGATGTGCACAACTATTCGATAAAAGTAAGCATAAATTTGTTTTTGTTTTCCTGTATCCTGCTGCATATTTCTTGTACAGAAAATGGAAGAAAACATATATAGATAAGGTGTAAAAGTGAAGGAATGTAAGGTTACAATTGCTGTCCCTGTATATAATGGGCAAAATGTTATTGAAAGATGCGTAAATAGTATATTTGAACAATCGTATCAGAATATAGAGATTATAGTAGTAAATGATGGATCAGTTGATGATACTAAAAGGATTTTGGATGGCCTGAGGAAAAAGGATGCAAGATTATATGTTATTGATATAAATAATGGCGGAGTGTCTAATGCACGTAATCAAGCAATAAAACAAGCTAGCGGTGACTTAATATGTTTTGTTGATGCTGATGATTATATATTGCCGTCTTATGTTCAGGGGTTTGTAGATAATTTTGAAGATAATGCACTTCTAGTAACTACATATCAAACAGTTACAGATATTTCCGCTGTGAGACAAAATGTATGTAAAGTGAGTAGAGAGATTTATTCACCAGAAGATGCCGAGATGGAAATGTTTTATGGGTATAAGCTTGGCAATTATTGTTGGGACAAGTGTTATGATTTACGTTCCATTCGTGATAATAAAATTATGTTTGACACTTCACTGAAAATTGGAGAGGATACTGCCTTTGTTAATGAGTATGTTCGGAAGAGCAAAAAGGTCATATGTTTGGATCAAAAAAACTACGTTCACATCGTTAATGATCAGAGTGTGATGGAGAATTTATATCGTGACAATGCATGGAAATCACTGTATGAATCAATCTGCGTTTCCAAAAGCATTCTGGAAACATCAAAATCCTCAAAAGCGAATAAAGCGATTCTTGCAGCTGTTGTGCAAGCTGAGGAACACTTACTTAGAATAATGTGCGTGAAAAATGTGACGGGCGAAATCTATGATGGAGAGCTTAAGTCGTTTAAAAAGAACTACCTTAGTGTTGTTCTTGATCCTCGAATTGATGTAAGACAAAGAATTAAAGTTTTAATGATGGGGATAAATCCCTTTAGAAGGAAATTTTATGAAAGAATATATAGGGTTAAGTAAATGAATTATAAAGTTAGTGTTGTCGTTCCAGTTTACAATGTAGAAGAGTATTTACATAGTTGCATAGAGTCACTCTTTGGACAGTCTTATAAAAATATAGAAATAATACTAGTTGATGACGAGTCACCAGATAATTGTCCTCGCTTGTGCGACGAATATGCTGTTGCGCACGAGAATATAAAGGTTTTACATAAAAAGAATGGTGGTTTAGGATATGCAAGAAATTCTGGATTAGAAATCGCAACAGGTGATTTCGTGGAATTTCTTGACTCCGATGATTATATAGAAAACGATACCATAGAAAAAGCATTGCACAAAATAGTAAATGATAATGCAGATGTATGTTGTTTTTCCTGTAAGAAATTGGATGTTAACGGCAGCATAACAGTTGAATCTGTTAGCTTTCCACCAATGCTTCGTGGAGAGAAGGTAAAAGACATTTTATTTCCTATCTATTTTGGAGGGTCACAGAGAAATGGAGGAAAGGAAAAATACCGGTTAGGATCGTCATGTATGGCTATCTATAGGCGATCGTTCTTAATTGATAATAATATTCGATTTGAATCTGAAAGAGATGTTCTAAGCGAGGATGTGCTTTTTAACATTAGCGTATGTCAGAAAGCATCTTGTATAACCTTCTTGAATGAAAACTTTTATGTGTATCGTGAAAATTTATCATCTTTAACGCACTCGTATCGTCCAGATCGTTTTGATAAAGCCTGCAACCTGTTTGAAAGAGAAAAACAAATTATTGCAGATCAAAGTGAAAGAAATGTAGAAGCCTTGCACAGAGCACAAGACTCATTAATTTCTAATTTGATTGTAAGCATTAAGCAGTGTGTGGGTTTTGCAAACATGAGTAGGAAAGAAAAACTAAAGGAAATAAGAAGAATGAGTAAGGGAGAGCTTGCAAGAAAATTACAAGATTATCCATTCGATGAGCTTCCTTTAATGAAAAGAATATATATTAGACAGGTGCTTAATGGAAGAACTACTTTGGTTTATTTTATGACAAAGATGAAATGTTAGGAATGTGGTGATTTTATGCAATTGAAAATTGACAAAAACAGCTTCTGGCTGTTTATTTTGATATTTTTATCTTATTCCAATATAGAGTTGTTTTCTTATTTTGTGGGTGACGGTTTTATTGGAAAACTCAATTATTATTGTCCAATACTATCCTATATATTAATAATTCTTTATTGTATGTCTCAACTACGAAAGACGGGCGAAAATGTATTAAACTGTGGATTTAAACTGAATATTGTACCATACATTGCTGCGATATTATATACAGTGATCATTTTTTTGCTAAATGGCAATGGAATGGATTACTTATCTAGACTGGCATCAACTGCTCTATATTACATGCTCGCAGTTGGAGCCATGTATGAAATGCTGCAGCTCATGGGATGTCGAGTACTCGATTATTATATCGATGTTACAATTTTTACTTATCTTCTCTATGCCTTTACAGGAACAATAATAAGTCGTGGAAGAGGCCTAGCGTTATATGTTAGGGAGACATTTTTAGGACATTATGTAGGAACTAATTCTTATAAAGGTTTTTTTGAAGTACATGAACTCCTATTCATTATGGGATTGTTTATTATATTTCTTTTGTTTTTTAAGAAACAAAAAAATAAAAAGGATTATCGACGTTTGATCTGATGTATTTTGTGCTTTATATTCGGATTTAAACGCATAGGATTGGCTGGAATTGTGGTTGTAGTATTATTGCTATTAATCATAAACAAACCATTAAAGGGAATTGCTGCTCCGCTTATACGAATTGAGACAATCTATGCGATTGTAATCTGCTTCATATTTGTCTATATGATACTAGATGATAGCTTTATTGCACTTCTTCTGCAAAAGGGAATTGCAGATAATGGACGAAGTATTATTTATAGCCATTTTCGCACAATTTGTAACTTTAGTGTTGGTTATCTAGGAAAAGGATACACTTTTGTGTCACGCTACATAGAGGGACTCGGATCGTTGGTATTAAATAACATGGCAAGTATACGAGGACTGCATAGTGGAGTGTTTGAAAAATATTTAGAGTTGGATTTTATTGAATCGCTATTGTGGCATTGGTGGTTTTTATATCATATTTCTTCTACATACATAAAAAAATTTGGGAAAAAGATGGCACTTTGCTATTTGATGTTAACTTCTTATTCTTACATCGCATATTTGACCGACAATACGCATGGATATAGAAACTTTCAGATAGTTTTACTTATGATCCCAATAGCATACTTTATGCAGATTAATAAAGGAAAAAATGGAGTGTTAATTGATGATTAAGGATAAAATAAAAAAACTTTTTTATGGGAAAAAATATAATTCAAAAACATATGTGAATAATTTGAAGAAACTGGGAATGCGAATAGGTGAGAGGGTCACAATCTACGTTCCATCAAAGACTACCATAGATGAAACTCGTCCCTGGATGATTGAAATTGGTGATGATGTTCAGATTACCGAAGGTGTGACAATTCTAACACACGGATATGATTGGAGTGTCTGTAAGGGCTTATACGGTGATGTTCTTGGTAGCTGTGGAAAAGTAAAAATTGGAAACAATGTTTTCATCGGTATGCATGCAACTATTTTGAAAGGTACCACCATTGGTAACAACTGTATCATAGGTGCATCGAGTTTTCTGAAGGGGGGTGCTTTCCGGATAATTCAGTTATAGTGGGAAATCCTGCCAAAGTAGTTGGAACATTGGAAGATTACTATGCAAAACGTAAAGTAGCTCAGCTTAAGGAAGCTAAAGAATGTGCGATTGAGTATTATAAGACTTATAAAAAGTTTCCGCCCAAGGAGATCTTTTATGAATTCTTTTGGCTATTTGAAAAGCGTAATGATAAGATAATCGAAAGATTTGATGAAATGATGGGATTAGTAGGTAATAAAGAATTATCATATCAGAAATTTAAAGAAGAGGCACCTATCTTTGATGGATATGATAAGTTCCTGGAATATTGTTTTGAAGGAGAAGAAATGTAATGCGATTAATAACAGATATATTAAAAGATGTGTTTTGTTATATAGTTAGCTTCTTTTACAGAAAGCAAAACCTCTGGTTAGTAATGGAAAGAGGCACAGATGCACGGGATAATGGCTATTGGTTTTTTAAATATCTTATAGATAACCATTCGGATCAGACAGCTATTTATGTTATTTCTAAAGATAGCCCTGATTTGGAAAAAGTAAAAAAATGTGGACCAGTTGTAGAATACAACAGCATCAAGCATGGAATATATTATTATGCAGCTAAATACCGAGTTGGAACACACCAGTCATTAGCTCGCCCAGAGTGGAGAGCAATTGTGGCATTACAAAAGAAAACTTTTGTTCGGGCGAGAGGTTACACAGCATTTTTACAGCATGGTATAACAAAAGACAATATCCCTGGATTGAAGTATCCGAACTTCATTACGGATCTGTTCATATGTGGTGCAAAACCTGAGTGTGAATTTATTAATAGATCGTATGGATTTGAGGATGGAGTTGTTAGGTATACTGGACTGGCTAGATTTGATAATTTGACTCGTAATGCGGATTTAAAGAAGAAACAAGTGTTGCTCATGCCAACTTGGAGAACATTTTTGCTTGGAAAGGAAAAATCTGAGTTTGAATCATCTCAGTATTTTAATAAATATCAAGGCTTATTAGATTCTGAAGAGTTACATAGACTTTTAGAATTAAATGATTATGATTTGATTTTTTATCCACATTATGAGATCCAACGGTGGATTTCCTCTTTTACGTCAAAATCAAATAGGGTTAAGATTGCCAGCTTTAAAGATTATGATGTTCAAAAATTATTAATAGAGTCAGAAATATTAATTACCGATTATTCAAGTGTATTCTTTGATATGGCGTACATGAACCGAGAGACAATATTTTTCCAGTTTGATAAAGAAAAATATAGAGCAAGCCAGTATCAAGAAGGATATTTTAAGTATGAAGATAGCTTCGGGCCAGTCGTCGAATCAGTGGAAGAGGTTATAATTTGTGTAGCAGACTACTTTAAAAATGGAGTGGCTGAAAAGTATCAATCGAACATGAACAAGTATTTTGTCTTTCATGATGAGAACAACAGCTATAGAATATTTAAGGCAATTACTGAGATAAAGAAGGGATGAGGATGAAGAAATCATTAAGGAAAAATGCTGTCTTAAGTGCGGGGCAAAAACTTCTATCAATAGTTTTTCCGCTAATTACATTTCCGTACATATCTCGTGTGTTACGTGTTGAAGACATAGGAAAAATTAATTTTGCAAATTCTATTGTTTCGTATTTTGTATTATTATCGAGTCTTGGTATTCTGAACTATGCAACAAGGGAAGGAGCTAGGATACGAGATAACAAAGAGAAATTCAACCAATTTTGCAAAGAAATTTTTACAATAAACATATTATCAACTTGCGTAGCATATGTTGCTTTGGTTGTAGCTTGTCTTGTGTCAAGCAAGATCAGAAGCTATGAGATTCTTATATTAATTCAATCATTTTCAATAATTGGTGGTACAATCGGAATCAATTGGATTTATACGATTGAAGAAGACTACTTGTACATAACGATACGCACATTGATAGTTCAAGTAATCTCGGTAGTATTGATGTTGACAATGGTCAAAATTGAAAGTGATTATCTAATTTATGTGGCACTCTCAACGTTTGCTACAGTTGGCGCTAATATTTTTAATTTTTTTCACGCTAGAAAATATGTTAAGATCGGACTTACGACTAGATTAAATCTAAAAAAGCATTTGAAACCTATATTAATTATATTTGCATCTACAATTGCTGTGACAATTTATGTTGATTCCGATACTACATTGCTTGGCTTCTTAAATAGTGAATATTGTGTTGGTTTATATAGTCGCTCAAGTAAAATATATACTTTAATAAAGCAGATGGTTGCGGCCATGGTCGTTGTTGCATTGCCTAATTTATCAAATATTAGCGAATCAATCCAAATTGAGGAATACATCAACAAAGCAAGGAAAATATTATATGATGTTTTGTTTTTAGCTATTCCTGTTGCGATTGGTTTGTGCTTAACATCTGAGGATGTTCTGCTTATATTGGCAGGACAGAAGTATATTGAGGCAACTAGATCGTTACAAATTCTTGCAATTAGCTCTTTTTTTGCGGTAATGAGTTCCTTTGTAACATATTGCTGTCTACTTCCTTTAAGGTTTGAAAAATTGCAACTTATTGCAACGGTTACAAGTGCTGTGGTCAATGTATCATTGAATTTCTTGATTCTACCATCCTTAGCTCATACAGGGGCAGCAATAACGACATTATTCTCAGAAGCACTTGTGTTTGTAATAGAAGTTGTTTATTTTTGCCGAAAGAGTCTATATAAGCCTATTTTTAAACTTGAAATGAAAAACATAGCGTCCCTTGTTATCGGAGGCCTATGGATTGTGGCTGTATGTATGGCAATTGAAAAAACTAATTTGTCTTTTCTTCCTTGTTTTGTAATCAAAGTCGTAGTCCGTGCCATTGGATATGGCGTTGTTCTTTTGACGTTTAAATATCCTTCTGTGAAAATGTTATTAAAGCGAAAACGGCAGTTATAAGAGAACCTAAAATATTCGGTGATTCCCCAATGTCATTAAGTTAAGGAATGGCAAATTACAAGTGTCGACACAATATTGTGTTCGCGCTTTTTTGTAAGCGTCAAATAAACACCGTCTAGAGAAAAACCGATTTCGAAAAGATAATAGATTTCGAAAGGAAGATATGAAAATGACAAGTCAAGACTGGGAAGAAATAATAGACGTATATGATAAAGAAAAAGAAACAATTATTGCATACTGCAAAAGGCTTAATGTAACAGATTCTCGTTTTTATTATTATCGAGACAAATTTTATGGTAAGCATGGAATCTTCATCTCTTAATTCATATATCTGTAATACTCTCACAAGTACTGTAGATAAATAACATATTAAAAAATGACCATGAATCATATGATTCAAAATACTTATCAAAATTAGATGATAAAGATAATCCATTAAGTGAAGTAAACAATTTATGTTTCTTATTAAAAAAGTTTCTTAATTCTCATTCAGGTTTTAATAGAGAAGATTTGCAGAACTATCTTAATCTATTCTCTTTAATGGTTAACAAACCATATAACAAACTTGAAAAAGTAAAAATACTATTAGATAAGGCTATATGTTACCCTAAAACGTTTCATTATAGAGATTTCTATTCTAAAAAGTGTGCTAAATAAAGGACTTACATAAAATCATCAGCACACTTGTGCAAGTGACGATTTTTATAAAATAAACTTAAAATGCGTAGTATTAACTAAAGTGGTAGAATAAATAAGGTTATGAGGTTTTATGAATAAGAAAGAACAAGAGAGACAGTAAGTCTATTTATGAATATAGTAATTATAGGGATTATATCTCTATTCTTTTACTATATTTGGTACAAATACTATAGGCCAAGAGTATTTTTCTGGCAAAGGGGAAACTGGTTAATTTTAGGTGTATATTTCTTTTCACTTGTGCTATTTAACAGCATCTTTGGTGGATTTAGATTAGGTTACGCTAAAACAAGAGATTTGATATTTTCGCAAACATTGGCTTTAGGGTTTGCAAATATAATCGTTTTTATTGAAACGATTATTGCAAGAAAAGTAATTTTACCTATTGGTGGTTTCTTGGGATATTATGCAGTTGAAATTGTTTTAACAGTAATTATTAATTTTATTGCAAATAAAATATATTATTTTATATTCCCTGCAAGAAAAACAGTATTAATTTATGGAGAAGACTATTCTTCTATTTATGAGCAAATTATGCGCTATCAAGCAAGTGCGTATAATATCGATAAAGAAATTACATATGATGAATATGAAAAAAATAAAAAAGACATTTTGAATTATGAAAGTGTCATGGTCATGGGGTTAGATGTTAAGGAAAAAGAACAATTAATCCATGAATGCTATGAAAAAACAATTCCTTTATATATTATTCCAGATGTTTATGAAGTAATTATTAATAATGCTAGAAATATCTATTTAATCGATAAGCCAATATTAAAAGCGAATAATTTTGGGCCAAGTCAATTAGATAAGATTGTTAAAAGACTATTTGATATTTTCTTTGCATTAGTTATGCTTGTTATTACTTCACCAATATTACTTATTACAGCGATTGTTATCAAAGCATATGATGGTGGTCCTGTTCTTTATAAACAAGTGCGTTTAACACAATATGGTAGAGAATTTAAGATACTTAAATTTAGATCAATGAAAGTTGATGCGGAAAAAGATGGTAAAGCAAGACTGGCAAGCGAACATGATGATCGTATTACGCCTGTTGGTAAATTTATTAGAAGCTGCAGAATTGACGAACTTCCACAATTAATTAATATTTTGATTGGAGATATGTCAGTTGTTGGACCTAGACCTGAAAGACCTGAACTAATTGAAAAGATATTATTGGATGTTCCTGAATTTAACTACCGATTAAAGGTAAAAGCAGGATTAACTGGTTTTGCACAGGTATATGGTAAATATAATACAAAACTTAAAGATAAGTTATTATTTGATTTGTATTATATAGAGAATTTCTCATTATTATTAGATTTAAAGATTATGTTTTTAACATTTAAGATACTATTTGTAAAAGATAGTACTGAAGGGGTAAGTGATGAAGTTAGTTCAAACAATTAAAGAAAAATTTTTGAATAAACAATTTATTACATTTGGAATCATCGGTGTAATTAATACATTAAGTAGTCAATTATTCTATATGTTATTTGTATTCGTAAAATTAAATGTTGGTATTGCAAGTATCCTTGGGGATGCATTAAGTATGGTTGGATCATATTTTATGAATATGCATTTTACATATCATAAGAAAGTATCCTGGAAAAGTGCTGTTACTTTCCCAATTAGTTATTTGCCTGGAATGCTTATTTCTGCAGTAATTGTATTAATTGTAGTTGATTGGTGTCATGGACCAGAAATGTGGGCAAAGCTTATTTCTTTACCACTATATATACCTGTCAACTATTTAGTAATGACATTTATTGTGAATAAATTTGGTGGAAAATCTTCAAAAGAATGAAAATGAAAGATAAGAAAAAATGTTACTTTGTATCTAACTATGTAGATAACAAAGATTATGAAAATATATATACAAAAGAAAAGAAACCTGGGATTCAAATACAGAAATTTGATCGATTGATTGTTGAAGGATTAATTGAGAATGATGTTAATGTTATATGTTATACATCAATTCCTGCTTCTTCAGTGGTTTTAGATAATATATTTTTAAAAGTTAAGAATCATGATAGATTTAAGTATTCTTTTTGCATTAATATTCCAATAATCAAAGATATTTATGTTGTGATTGCAGTATTTTTTAGACTTTTATTTTCTTCTTTTGATTTTTGTATTTTAGATCCATTATCACCAGCAAATACACTAGCAGCTAGTCTTGTTTGTAAGATAAAAAGGAAGCCATGTATGGCTATTATTACAGATTTACCAGAATTCATGACTTCGAATAAGTTATATCAAAATATAACAAATTTAGTTATATCAAATA
>CAJJTI010000031.1 GCA_905194705.1 uncultured Solobacterium sp.
TTTATATAAGATTACTCTTCCTAAAGATTTGAAACCTACGCCTGGTCTAAAAGTAATGCTAGATATTACTGAATACGGAAGATTATTGAAATTAACATATCGTGAATCAATTGGATATAAAGATGATCCAGGTATTGATATTTTGTCAGTACTGCTAGATTACGATATTGTTTCTAAATTTTCAGACGAAGTAATTCAAGAAGCCAATGCAGTAAATGAAGTTAGTGAAGAAGAGAAAAAAGATAGAATTGACCTGACTGAAGAAACAATTATTACAATTGATGGTGATTCATCAAAAGACTTTGATGATGCAGTAGGGGTTATTAAAACTGAAGATGGCTGGATTTTAAAAGTAAATATTGCGGATGTATCACACTATGTTAAAGAAAACTCTGAATTAGATAAAGAAGCTTTAAAAAGAGGTACCTCAACATATGTGACAGATAGAGTTGTACCAATGTTACCACAAGTGTTAAGTAATGGTATATGCAGTTTGAATCCTGATGAAGTAAGACTTACTTTAACTTGTGAAATGCATGTAGGAAAAAATGGTGAAATTAAAGATTATCGTATTTATCCTAGCTTTATCAAGTCTCACGCAAGAATGACTTATGCAAATGTAAATAAGATTTTATTTGGTGATCCAAAAACAACAAGTCAATATGAATTCTTAAATGAAATGCTACATGATTTAAGAGATTGTGCAGATAGTATTCGTAAACAAAGACACGAAAAAGGTGCTATTGACTTTGAAACACAAGAAGCTGAGATTATAGTGAATGACATTGGTTATCCAGTAGATATCCGTGTTAGAGAAAGAGGACACGCAGAAAGAATAATTGAAGACTGCATGATTGCAGCTAATGTATCTGTAGCAGACTATATGAACAAGAATCAAATTCCTTGTTTATACCGTGTTCATGGTGAGCCTGAAATCAAGAAACTTCGTAATTTTGAAGAAACATCATCAAACTTAGGTTGCAAGTTTACGCTTCAGAAAGCAAATGTTACACCAAAAGAAATTCAAAGTTATCTTGAAAAACATATTGATGCTGAGAATTATCCAATCTTGTCTACGATTCTTTTACGTTGTATGCAGAAAGCTAAATATGATGCAAAATGTTTAGGGCATTTTGGTTTAGCTGAAGAAGAATATTTACACTTCACTTCACCGATTAGACGTTATCCAGATTTAGTTGTTCATAGAATGCTATGGGATTATGTATTTAATAATACAAATCGTAATAAAGAAACAGATGCCAAGTTAATGAATGATTATGCAGAACAGACTTCACTTCGCGAAAGAGAAAGTATTGAAGCAGAACGTGAAGTGGAAGATATGAAAAAAGCTGAATATATGATTGCTAGAGTTGGGCAGAAATTTGAAGCAACAATATCTTCTGTAACAAGTTTTGGCTTTTTTGCAGAGTTACCTAATACCGTTGAAGGTCTTGTTTCTATTACATCATTAGATGATGATTACTATATCTTTGACTCTCGTACTACTTCTCTTGTTGGTACAAATAGACATAAGAGATACAGTATTGGTGATAAAGTAAAGATTGTTGTGCTGGCAGCTGATAAAGACACAAGAAGAATTGATTTTGGTCTAGATAAGCCTAAGAAGAAAATTCAAAGAGAAGCACCTTCAAAGAGAACACATTTTTCACGCCGTAAGGATGATCGTAGCCGTAATCGTAAAGATGATCAAAAGCGCGGTGGAAGAGGTCGAGGAAAACAACATGGCAAGAGAAGAAAGTAAAGAAAAAGTTGTTGCGCTGAATCGTAAAGCATCACATGATTATTTCCTGGAAGAAAGATATGAATGTGGCATCGCTTTAACAGGTACAGAAATTAAATCTGTGCGTGCTGGAAAAGTACAATTTAAAGATGCTTTCATTTCTATATATAAGGGTGAAGCCTGGATAAAAGGTATGCATATATCACCTTATAAGTATGGAAATATCTTCAATGTTGATGAAACTAGAGATAGAAAGCTGTTACTTCATAAATATGAAATACGTAAGTTATACGATAAAGTACGCTTAAAGGGATATACACTTGTTCCTACAAGGATGTACTTAAAAAATGGTAGAGCAAAGATGGAAATTGCGTTAGCTAAAGGTAAGAACTTATACGATAAGCGTGAAACAGACAAATTACGCGATGCTAAGCGTGAGATGGAAAAAGCATTGAAATTTAATAGATAAAAGCGATAAAAGCAATTTGAATATTTGATGTTTCAAAAAAGTATTTTTGATATTAGAATTTATATGTATAAGTAAACTTTTATGGAATTCTATATTAAAAATTATGACATACTAACAAATACAGAGCGAGATTTATTACATTATATCCTTGACAATGAAGAGTTGGTTCAAAAATTGACTGCCGCTAAACTTGCTGATAGATGTGGTGTTAGTAAAACAGTTGTTATTAACATGTGCCAAAAGTTAGGTTTTGATGGATATAATGAACTAAAATATTATTTGAAAAATAAAAATAACAATAATCAAAATCTTGTTAAAGAAGATAATACAAAATCTTTGCTAGTTGATATAGTTGAAAAAACATTAGCAATTAATGATGAAGTTGCTATAGACGCAATTGCTAAAAAAATATGCTCGGCAGAATGTGTTTACGTTGTATCTAGAGGTACCTCTAAAGCAATTGGGATGTATTTAACACATTTGCTACTCACATTGAATATTAAATGCATTAATATTCCTGACTATAACTTGTTGGATATTATTGCTAAAAAGATGTCTCATAATGAAGTAATGATTGCTTTATCACTTTCTGGCGAAACACCAATTATTGTACAAATAGCCAAAATAGTGAAAGCATATGGTAATTCATTAATCACAATTACAGCATTTTCTAACAGTACATTATGCATGTATAGTGATTATTCATTGTATTTCAGTTCAGCTTCTCTTGATACCAAAAATAATGATGTAGTAACAAGAATTGGCATGATGGCGGTTATTGATTATTTGATTAGCTATTTAAAAAATATATGTAGCGTGAGAGATTGATTTCACGCTTTTTTTGACCAAAGTCATTTTGCGTGACCAAAGAAAGAAAGCGTTTTCAAAAAAATGGTTAACTCAATTGAATTGGGGTAAACTCTCAATTATCCTTTAGGCAAGGAGATACGATAATGAAAAAGTATAGTGAACAAATTCAACGCTTTGGAAGATCTTTACTACTTCCTATTGGTGTTATGGCACCAGTCGGATTGTTATTAGGACTTTCTGGAGCATTCACTCAATCTTACATGATTGAGCTCATCCCATTTTTGGGGAATCCTACAGTAAAACTCATATTTATGAGCATCAGACAGATTGCGGATTTAATCTTTGCGAATATCCCAATTATGTTTGCTATGGGTGTTGCAATTGGTATGTCTAAGAAAGATAAAAGTATTGCAACTTTTGCGGCTGTAATGTCTTACTTAGTTTTCTTAGTAACAATGAACGTTTGGTTAAAAGCTACAGGACAGTTAATCACAGATGGAAGTAATATTTCTATTTATGGTCAAACGACTGTATTAGGTATCCAAACATTAAATGTCAACGTTCTTGGTGGTATTATTGCAGGTCTAGTAGCTGCTTGGGCAACTGACAAATATTATAATTTGGAACTTCCTCTAGCATTTGCATTCTTCCAAGGAAAGAAATCAGTACCATTAATTTCTATGGGTGTATGTATTGTTATTGGCTTAATTCTTCCTTTCTTTTGGCAATATTTCATTGCTTTCTGTTCAAGTTTATCAGGCCTATTAACACATAAAATATTAGGACCTATCTTAAGCGGATTTGTAAACAGAATGATGATTCCATTTGGTTTACACCATGTTTGGAATGCAATGCTAAGATTTACTGAAGCTGGTGGTACTTATGTAATCAATGGTGAAACATATATTGGTTATTTAAATGCTATGAATGAAATTTTATTCAACTTAGGACCAGATAGTGAATATTGGGCAATGATGCCTGAATTAACTAGATTTGGTGCCCAAAACCAAATGGTAAGAACACTATTTGTTTTCCCTGCAATTGGTCTAGCAATGTATCAAACTGCTTATCCAGAAAACAAAGCTTTAGCTAAATCGTTAATTTTAACTTCTGTATTAACTGCTGCTTTAGGTAACGTTACAGAACCATTAGAATTTACATTCTTATTTATCGCACCGCTGCTATATTTAATTTATGCATTATTAGGAACAGTTATTTCTCTAGCTCTTTACTTTATGGGAACAGCTGTTGGTTATATTAGAGGTACAATATTTGACTTTATTATTTTCGGTGTAATGTATAAAAACTCACATTGGATCAATATTGTTATTGTTGGTATTATCGCCTTCGTAGTTCATTACTTCTTATTCAAATGGTGGATTGTAAAATTTGATGTTAAGACACCAGGTAGAGAGGATGCTCCAAGCAATGATAATGTATTGGTAAGAGAAAAGAGATATGGTGAAATTGCTGATATTGTAATTGAAGCATTAGGTGGACCAGAAAATATTGGTACAGTAGAGAATTGTATTACACGTTTGAGAGTTGATATTAACGATAATAAGAAGATTGATAAAGATTTATTGATGAAATCAGGTTGTTCTGGAATTTTCTTCCCAACAACAAAACATATTCACATTGTATTTGGACCATTAGTAGAATTTGTAAGAAATGCAGTTGATGAAAAATTAGGAAGAATAGGTTAATTTTTATGAGAAAGCCAAATGTAATAACAATTTCTGGAGCTGGTAGTTGCAGAACACCAGCCGTAATCGGAACGATGATGGAAATGAAAGAAAGATTTCCAGTATCAAAAGTAATTTTCTACGATCCAGATTTAGAAAGATTCAAAAAAATTGAAGATTATTGTTTATTATTAATCAAATGCATGAGTCCTGAAACCGAAGTTGTTGTGACGGATAATATGGACGAAGCATATTGCAAGACAGATTTTGTGTTCTGCCAAATGCGAGTTGGAAAGAGTGAAATGCGCTCATATGATGAAAAAATTCCACTGAAATATGGTTTGGTAGGACAAGAAACATGTGGTCCAGGTGGTTTTGCATATGGAATGAGATCAATTGGCGGCATGAAAGAAATGGTTGAATGTGTAAGAAAATACAGTAAAGATACATGGATTTTAAACTACACCAATCCTGCAGCTATTGTTGGTCTTGCATTACATAGACTATTTCCAGATGACAAGAGAATTGTAAATATGTGTGACCAACCATATTCAATGATGGTAAGTTTTGCAAAAATATTAGGTGTTGATTCAAAAAAATTACATGCTAGATATTTTGGACTGAATCATTTTGGATGGTTTACAGATATCTATGATGAAGAAGGACATAACTACTTTGAACAGTTACGAGATTATTTAGCAAACAATGATTTTAAGCCATATAATGCTGAACAAAGAACTAAGTCATGGTTAGACACATACTTAAGAGTGAATAGAATGATGAAGTGTGTTAATGAATATATTCCGAATACATACTTGCAGTATTATTTTTATTCAGATGAGATTGCTAAAGAAAGTGATCCAAACTTTACAAGAGCAGATGAAACAATGCAAACAAGAGAAAAAGAAGTTTGGGATACTTGTGCTACAGCAATTGGTAAAAATAGCTTAGAAGGCATAAAAGTATTAACTTCTCCAGTATTTGGATCAATGATGATAGAAGTGGCAGAATCTATTGCTTATGATTTAAATAACGAGTTTATTGTTATGGCACCGAATGATAATCTTATTCCTAACTTCTCACATGATGCAATTGTTGAGGTGGCTGGAACACTTGGTAAAGATGGAGTCCATCCAATTGCGTATGGCGATATTAAACCTTTCTATAAAGGTCTAATGGAAAATCAATATGCTTATGAAGAATTAACATGTGAAGCTTGGATTGAACAAGATTATACAAAGGCATTGCAAGCTTTAGCTTTGAATAGAACAGTTAATAGTTTTGATAAAGCAAAAGCAGTCTTAGATGATTTAATGGAAGCAAATAAGGATTATTGGCAATTAAAGGTTAAAAAAGGTTAAATGATATGTATATTAAGTGTGATAAAATTTATTTTCCTAATCAAATTATTAAATCGGGATATTTGACAATTGCAGATGGTAAAGTTGGCGAAGTAGTCAAAGAAATACCAGATAGTGAAGAGTATATAGATTATACAGGGTATAGCATTATTCCGGGATTTATTGATCAACATCTTCATGGCTGGGGCACAGGCAGTTTTGGAAATGATAAGTCAGTTCATTCTATTAATGAAATGAAAAAAAATCTTCCTTATGAAGGTGTTACAAGTTTCTTGGCTACAAGTGGAGCAGAACCTATTGACGATCTTGTTGAAGGGATTAAAAATGCAAGTTATGTTGTGGACAATCAAAAAGATGATGGTGCAACTTTACTTGGTGTTCATCTTGAGGGACCATTTATTAATAAAGAATTCAAAGGTATGCAAAGAGAAGAATGTTGCATAAATCCAGATATGGATATTATGAAACAATTCATGAATGCGCAATCGCATGAACATATTATTAAATTGATGACAATTGCTCCAGAGTTACCTGGATCATTAGAAATGATTAAGTTTTGTAAAGCAAACAATATTCAATTAAATATTGGACATAGTGCCGCAACATTTGATTGTATTAAAGAACTGAAGGAATATGGGTTAGGTGGGGTAACACATATGTTCAGTGGTATGAAAGGGTTCCATCATAGAGAGTTAGGTGTTGCTGGAGCTGCAATGTATTTTGATGATTTGAATTGTGAATTTGCTAAACAAACTGGAATGACAGTTAAACCAGAAGCTTTTGAAATTATTTGGAAGTTAAAAGACAAAAATAAAATTATTATGACTACTGATTGTGGCGGTATGGCATTAGCAAAAAAACAAAAATATCACTATATCAGAAAAGAAACATTCATTCCCGATGGAGAATACTTACTCATTAGAAGCGATGACGGAACGGAAAGAAGAATCAAAAAAGATTGCTATTCTGAAGTAAGAGATTTAGAGTTAAGTTATATTAAATCGATTCGTAATCTAATTAAGAATGTTCATCCATCAATGCATGAAATATGCAAAATTACAGCGGAGAACCCTGCTAAATATATATCAGTATATGATAAAAAAGGTAGTTTAGATGCAGGTAAAGATGCGGACTTCTTGGTTGTAGATGATAATTTTGAATTGATTGCTACATACTGTATGGGTAAGCCATATATTTACGGAGAATAGAATATGTTTAAAAATTTCTTTAAACCAAAACCAACAAATTTTATTTCACCTTTTAAAGGAAAGTTAATGACTATTGAAGAAGTTCCAGATCCTGTATTCAGCGAAAAATCAATGGGTGATGGATTTGCAATAGAAATGCATGATGGTAATGTTTATGCTCCTTGTGATGGTGAAATAGTAGTGTTATTTCCAACAGGACATGCAATTGGTATTAAGTCTGTTGATCGAAATGAGTATTTACTACATCTTGGTTTAGAAACCGTAAATTATAAAGGTGAAGGTTTTCAAACATTTGTTAAAGTTGGCGATAAAGTTAAACAAGGAGATTTATTAGCAAAAGTTGATTTGGATTTTTTTAGAACAAACAATGTATGTATGGTTAGTCCTATTATTGTGACAAATGCAAATCAAAGGAAAATTAAACTATTAAAAAGCGGAGAAGTAGAAGCAAAAGAAAAAGATATTCTATCTATTACGGCTTAGAAGGAGTATGTATGGATCATATTACAAATATTAAAGGATTAGTTAAATATAACAGAACGAAGTTAATTAAATTTATTTGCATAGTTTCTTTAATATTCTCTCTTGTTAATCTGACATTTAGTTATACAGGCGTGAGTACATTGAAGATTGTCCTATTAGCAATATTTAATTATATATGTGGAATATATTTTGCTTATTTCCTTAAAAAAGATTTGGATAAACCAAGTTTTCAGTCATTAAGTGAAATGATGAAAATATACATAAAAGATATTTTGATTATTGGATTGATTCAAATTTTACTAATTGTAATATGGATGGGATTATTAACAATATTAAGTAAATTTAAAATTGGAGTAGTTATTTTTCAACCATTAAGCATGATAGCATATGTATTATTAAATTATATGAATTTCTGTGTGATGTTTGATGTGTTTGAAGGAGAAAAAATAGAAGTATCTAGTTTCACAACTGCACTTAAAGATGTAACTAAAAATAAAAAAACGTTTGTTTATTTAATGTTAAAGATATTCTCAATTATAATCGTTGGTGGTTTAGTTGTTTATCTTGTAAATATATTTGCATATGCTCCACAAATTGATGCTACTTTAAAAGCAATGAAAAAATTTGATGATACTTTAATTAATCCGTATTTCAGCACAAATTTAAGTAATTTTATTCAAAGTTTTGGCGCACAAATTATTTCGGGATTAATTCTAATTTGGATTGGTAATACAAGTATTGAATTAAAACACTAGAAAACAAAGAAAAACTAGGGATGACCTAGTTTTTCTTATGTAATATTGTTTGCTGCACATGCCTACAGCACGTTGCGTCAGGAGTGTACAAATCATGGAGAACTTTCTTTTGATAGAAATAGATTTTTGAAGGAGTAGATTTGTAAACGCAACTAGTTAGTTAATACTAACTCTGTATATAATATATCAATTAATAATTTATGTGTCAATAAAATAATAGATAAAAAAAGAAAGAATAGGACAAATTCTTTCTTTTGAGAATCTTTCGAAATATATTAATTTGATTCGTTACTTTTGCCATGATAGTTTCTCTCTCCCCATTTAGAAAGAGATAATAATATTTCTTTTAATTTTTCTCCTTCTTTTGTTAGAGAATATTCAACACGAACAATTGCACCATCATTATATGATTTGCGAGTAATAACGCCTTTTTCTTCTAACTTTTTTAGATTAGAAGATAAAACTTTTTTACTTAAGTCTTTATTTTGTCTTAACAATTCGCCGAAATGCATTGGACCATCGAAAAGGCAGAACAAAATGTCTAATTGCCATTTATGAGAATAGAAGGCAGAACATGCAAAACGTAAACTTTCTTTCTCATTTTTTCTTTGATTTGTGTCCATTTTAGTTCCTTTCTCGGTTTCAAAAGTGTAATCGGTTACATTTTTTAAACCGGTGAAAAAAATGTGCCTAATTGAATTACGGAAATAAAAAGGTAAAAATAAATATAGAAAAAAAACAACCTATTTAATTCTGATTACACTTGTTACTATTAATTATATCACTAGATTGTTATCTGATAGTGAATGTTATTTAGAGGAGGAAAATAAAATGAAAAATATTGTTTTTACAAGAATTGATGAACGCTTAATACATGGACAGGTAATCACTTCATGGATTAAGGTGAATGACATTAATACGATTGTGGTCGTAGATGATGCTACTGCAACAAATACTTTTGCAAAAAGAATTTTATTTGCTGCTGCTCCTAAAAGTATTACTTTGAAAGTATTTAAACTTAATGAAGCAATTGAATATCTTCTAGGAGAACATGAAGAAGAAAAAATTATGTTAATGACTAAAGTGCCTCATCCAATTCTTGAACTTTTAAATGCAGGAGTTGAAATTAAAGAAGTTAATTTAGGAAATATGGGTGGTGCAGCTGGCAGAAAAAGATTTAATTTAAATGTAAATGCCAGTGATGCAGAAGTACAAGATTTCAAAGACATTATTGCAAAAGGAACGGATATGTATGCACAGATGGTTCCAAGTGATAAAAAGATAGAATTAACAAAACTTTTATAGTTTATAACTCTTCTTTGTATATGCAGGGCCCGTATATATTGAAGAAAGTCTTATAATAATCAATTTCGACGAAAGGGGAAAAATATGTCGATATTACAAATAGTTCTAATTTCAATTTATTTTATATTCGCACAATCTACATTACCATTTGGTTCAATGGGAACTTGGGCAACAATAGATAGACCATTAGTTGCAGGTTTAGTTGTAGGTTTGATTTTAGGTAATCCAGTTCAAGGTACGATTATTGGTGCAAGTATTAATATTATTTATTTAGGTATTATTAGTGCTGGTGGATCAATTCCTTCTGATTCAGGTATGGCTGGTATATTTGGTACAGCTTTAGCTTTAGCCGGTGGACTTGATACTTCTACAGCCTTAGCGTTAGCGGTTCCTCTAGGATTACTTGGCTCTGTAGAAAATACAGTAGTTATGACACTTCAATGTTTTTTAGTTAAAGTAATCGATAAATGGATTGATGAAGGTAAATCTAAGATGGTATTTGTAGGTGACTATGTAATACCTTATGCATTCAAATATGTTATTAGATTCATCATGTCATTTGTCATTCTATATTACGGTTCTTCTGCAATCAATTCAGTTGCGACAAGCTTAGATGGACCATATTTAAATGCATTAAATGTTATGGGTGGAATGATTCCAGCTGTAGGTCTTGGATTAATGCTTATTGCTATTTTTAAGGGCAAAGCTAGATGGTTCTTCTTCCTTGGTTTCTTAGGTGCTTCTTATTTAGGACTTGGTGCAATTCCAACAGCTTTGATATTTGGCATTATTGCAATACTTATTGCTAATTTCCAACCTGAAGATTTTGAAGCATTTAAAAATACACAAGATACAAATGAACATCAATTTAAATTGATTGATAAGAAAACTTTAGTTAAATCATGGGTAAGATGGGAAATATTCTGCGAAACATTATATAACTATGAAAGAATGCAAGGTATTGGTTTCTGTACAGGAATGATTCCATGTCTAGAAAAGATTTATAAAGATGATAAAGAAGGTTTAATTGCAGCGATGAAACGTCATGCAATGTTCTTCAATACAGATCATAATTTTGGCGGAATGATTCTAGGTATTTGCGTATCTATGGAAGAGCAGAAAAAGTTAGGTGAAGATATTCCAGAAGAAGCTTTCGTATCATTAAAATCTGGTTTAATGGGACCATGTGCAGGTGTTGGTGATACCCTTTCACAAGTTGTTTTAATTCCTATTCTAATCATTATTTTCATTAACTTAGCTTTACAAGGTGCTACTTGGGCGCCTATTGCATATACAGTAATCTTTTTATTGATATTCTACGGTATTGGATATTGGATGCTATTTGTTGGTTATAAAAATGGTGGTGAAACGGTGTTCAAGATCATGGAATCTGGAATTTTAGATAAAGTTATTGATGTTGCTAATATTCTAGGTTGTGCAGTTACTGGTGCATTATTATGCAATTATGTATCATTCTCGTGGAATGTTGTTATGGTTCAAAATGAAGTCGAAATTTTTAACTTACAGACAGGTGTATTTGATGCCATTCTTCCTAATGCAATGCCATTATTATTAACATTAGGTGTATATGCTGCAGTTAAGAAGGGTGTTAAAGCTTCATACGTAACATTTGGAATGATGATTATTGGTTTCTTATTAGGTTTAACAGGTCTAGTAGCTTAATTAGACATGGCAAAAGAATTATCAGATTATCGAACACTTGAAGAGTTAAATATACATGATTCACCACGATTCTATGTTACAAATAAACCAACAGTTATCGTGAGTGTTAGCTTAATGACGGGGGTAGGATGCATGCTCCTACCTCATGTTATGGCTAAAATACTAGGATTATTATTTATAGTTCCTTCAGTATATATTCTCTTATTTGTTAAAAATGAAAGATTGATTGAATTCTATGATGAATATTTGGTTATATATAAAAATAAGAATAGTGGAATGAAAATTCAGTATTCTTTTATTAACGACTTTACGACCAAAAGAAGTCATTATGGAACACAAGTAATATTTTTTACGATGAATAATGGTGATTATGTATATGTAGAAACATTTCAATTTAAAAGTGTTAAAAATGTATTAAATAAATATTTGAAAAATAAAGAAATAAGAAAGGATAAAACTAATGCAAATTAAAAATGTTGGATTATTTGTAGAAGATTTAGAAGGCGCTAAAAAGTTTTTTGAAGACTATTTTGACGCAAAAATTCATGCTGTCTATAACGAAGAAGAGAATAAATTTTACTCCTATATCTTAGATTTAGACGAAGGAGCAAATATTGAAATTATGACTAAACCTGAAATCGTTAAAGCAGAAAAAAATATTAATAGAACAGGATATTGTCATATTTGTATTAATGTCGGCAGTAAAGAAAAACTTGATGAAATTATTGCTAAATTCCATAGAGATAATTACAAAGTTTTATATGAACCAGCAACAGTAGGTGGAAAAGAAGCTAGAGCTATTGCATTTGAAGGAAATGTTATTGAAGTACTTTACAAGTGAGGTATTACTATGAATCTTTTTAGAAAACTGTTTGGAGATAAAAAACCAATCATCGGTATGGTTCATTTAGCACCGTTACCAGGTTCTCCTAAATATGAAGGTGATCTTGAAGAAGTATATATCAAGGCAAAACATGATTTAGATGTATTAATGGAGGGTGGCGTAGATGCTGCTATTGTAGAAAATTTTGGCGATGTTCCTTATTCGACAAGTAATGAATTAGTTTCTTATACAGCGTTTACAAATATCTTTACAAGATTAAAAGAAAATAGTTCTATTCCATTAGGGGTTAATGTTCAGTTTAATGATTTTAAAGCTGAATGGGCAATTGCTTATGCTTGTAATGCAGATTTTATTAGAGTTGAATGTTTTGCTGAGAATAGAATGGGCCCAAATGGAATTGTCGTGTCTTGTGGTCCTGAATTAATGAGATTAAAAGGAAAATATCCAAAAGATATCTGCTTGATTTGTGATGTACATGTAAAACATACATTTGAAATTGTATCTCAACCATTAGATTTTACGATTGAATCAATTAAAGAAGGTGGTGCTGATGCACTAATATGTACAGGAATTTCAACTGGCAAAAGCCCAAGTATCGAAGATGTAGAAAAAATGAAAGAACTATCAGATGGTTTACCTGTAATATTGGGAAGTGGTGTTAACAGTAATACAGTAAAAGATTATTTAGCAGTAAGTGATGGTGCTATTATTGGTTCTTATTTAAAAGAAGATGGTGTTGTTGAAAACCCTGTTTCTTTAGATAGAGTGAAGTTATTAATGGCTAATGTTAAGTAGGACTAAATATATGGCTTGTAAGAAAAAAGTATGTGTTATTACAGGTGCTGCTGGTGGCATTGGTATAGAAGTGACAAGAAAGTTTTTAGAAAACGGTTATCATGTTGTAATGATGGATTTAAAAGAAGAATGCATTAAGAAAAAAATACATGATAATAACTTGGAAAATGAAGATTTATCATACTATGCAGTAAATATTACAGATGAAGAATCAGTAAAAAAAGTAATTGCTGAAATAGAAGAAGAACTGGGTGAAATTGATGCTTTAGTTAATACTGCAGGTATTTGTGGAAAGTATGATATGACAACAAATTATTCATTTAAAAACTTTAAACAGGTATATGAAGTAAATGTATTTGGTACATTCTTAATGATTCAAAACGTATTACCAATTATGTGCAAGCAAAAGAAAGGTGCAATTGTAAACTTTGGATCATGTTCAGGGATGAGAGGATATACGCTTGAAGTTGGTTATGGGTCTAGTAAATGGGCTGTTATCGGAATGACAGAAAATATTGCCAGTGAATACGGTAAATATGGTATTCGTGTAAATTCTGTTTCACCAGGATGGGTAAATACTGAAATGATGAAACAAACGTTAAATGATTATAGTGATCTTGAAAAAGAAAATACAGAATCTTCAGTTGTTTATGGAGCAATTGAACGACCTGCAGAGCCAAAAGAAATTGCTGATGCTGTGTATTATTTATGCAGTGATAATGCTTCATATATCACAGGAACTAATTTAGTTGTAGATGGTGGAAAAACAATTATTTAATAAAGGAGAAATTGAAATTATGAGAAACGAATTTTTTAATAAGAAAAAAGTAATTGGCATGGTTCATTTACTTCCAATGCCAAGTAATGCTTCATATAGAGGAGACAATGAAGAAATTGTGAAAGCAGCTTTAGATGATGCAAAAACACTATTGGATTGTGGTGTTGATGCAATTATGCTTGAAAATTTTAATGACTGGCCTCAATATAGTACAGAAATTCCTCTAGAATCATATTCTTTAATGCTTGCAATTGCTACAAAAATTAAAGCAATGTGTAAAGATACACCATTTGGGGTGAATATTGAAATGAATTGCTGGAAACAGGAATGGTTAATGGCTTATGCTGTTGGTGCTGATTTTACTAGAATTGAAGCCTTTGTTGATAACAGAGCTGGTTCATTTGGTATGATTGAAGCATGTTCCACACAAATGATGGATATTATGAAACAATTCCCATCTAAGACTATGTTATTTACGGATGTTCATACAGCAGAAACATATGGTTTCCCTAATGTTCCAATTAACGAATTAGCACAAAATGCAATTGGTCATGAATCAAGTGCAATTATTGTTACAGAAAATGACGATAGTAAGAAAATAACATGTGATGATGTTAGATCGATGCGTGAAACTATTGGAGATTTCCCAATTATTGTTGGTGCAGGCGTAAAAACTAACAATGTAATTGACTACTTTGAAGCTGGTGCTGATGCCGTAATTGTGGGACGTGGCTTTAAAACAGGTGATGCAGTAGATGCTACAAAAGTTAATGAATTCATGAAAGTAGTTAGAGATAAATATAATTAATCTAATTATAAAAGAATAAATAATAGAACCCTTTGTAATAATGAACTTGTCGTTGTTATGAAGGGTTTTATTTATGATAGATTAAATTATTGCGTGGTTTTAAACAAAGGTTGTTTATAATATTTAAAAGTAATTATATATAATTGAATTATTTTCTGTTATTAACAATAACTTTTGCTAACTGTTCAATGCCCTCTGCAGTAAGTGGAAATAACAGAATATAGAATAAGATACTATACTGGCCTTTAGCTTCCCATAATAAGAAAAACAAGAAGCATCCAATAAATATTAATGGAATAAATATTTTTTCAGTTGTCATCTTTTTACGGTTGAATAATATGTAACAAAGAGCACCTAAATATATAACGTTCATTAATATATTTTCATAAAAGATAATCAGTTGATTTATTTTTCCTGTCATAAAAGAACTAGTGAAGTGAGAATAAATGTCATTTTCTTTATCATAGGTTATCCATAAGAATGATTGAGCTTGTGGATTACCTTTACCAAACTGTTGTGCTTTGTTTGCACTGATTGTCCAAAATCCTTGATAATCTGGATTGATATACATAGAACAAATCTTGTCATGGTAGAAATCTAATAGTTTATGGTCATGTACAAGAGTATTTAAGTTATTTATGGTTCTTTTAATACCATCTTTTCTCATTGCATCAGTATTTGTTCCATATTGTTTATAGAGATATGGTTCATACCAGCCATTATGCCATCCAGCTCCTCTTGGACCATAAGAAGTCCCCATTACTAATGCAATTTCTTTATAAGTAGAAGTTTTCAGGTCGATGGAAGAATCTAAAGAGGATACAGTTTTATTAGCGATATCAGGAGAAAGAATAATGAATATTGTAGAAATAATAACAATCAGTATTCTTTTGATATTTTTGGTTTGTATGAATTCGAGAATATAAAGAATGATTTCAGCAATTAGCAATATATAAGCAGTTCCTTTTAAAAGGGTTGCACATAGCAAGAATACAAATGATAGCATCATATTTCTTATCGGATTAACATGATAATGATTAAGAAAATAATAAATTCCAGCACACGTAAAAAATAATGAGGGAATATTTGAATATAGAAACATTACATAAACTTGTAAAGATATAAATGATATGCAAAGCAAAAGCGTTATGATTGTTATCTTTTTGTTGCGACTGATAAGAGACGATATTTTAATTAAATAATAATAAATGAGTACTAGAAAAATAACATTCACAAATTGGAATGCAATATAGTTTTTACCAAATATTAAAATTAATAAATAGTAATACAAAACAATGGGAATCTGGAAAGGGTATTGAGAAATATAGTTCCCATATGTAAACATAGAGTAATCATGACTTTTTAAACCAACTGCAGCTTCTATTACTCTCTCACTGTCCCATGTAG
>CAJJTI010000032.1 GCA_905194705.1 uncultured Solobacterium sp.
TTAATTAAGCCTTCTCAACCACTTTTTTTGCTTAAAAACTGTAAAATTCAGGATTGTACTATTTATTTCTTAAGATTTCAAATTTTACTTGACTTGACGTACATATTCTCGTATTTCTTTGGAAATTCCTTTACGTATCATCGTACTTGCTGAGCCAAAACAAATCGCATAACCTGCTTTAGTTTCGTAGATTCTTACTGAACCCAAATCATTTAATTTTGATACATCAAGTAAAGTTGGATCATATAAACTTACAACAAGTCTATTTACAGATGAATGCACGAATTTTACGTTATTTATGCCACCTAATGTTTCAATCGTACCTTTGATGATTTTATCTCTTTGACCAGTTCTAAATAAATCTAGAGCTAAGTAGTTAAAGTAGAATTTAGTTGCCAGAAAATAAATCACTGCAAAGATAACACCTACAATGACAACTTTAATAATAGATTCTTGTAGTTGCGTATTACCTGCATAACTGATTAGTTCTAATAAAGTTCCAGGATTAACTGCAATTGTGGAAAAGCCTGTATATCTAAATCCAAGAGAAACATGCATTGCCTGGAATATACCATACATTAAACCAGTACAAGCAATATGAAAAAAGAATAGTAATGGGCATAATGTTAATAACACTAATTCTACTGGCAAAATTGTTCCACAAAATAAAGAAATAATTGTTGTAAATAAATAGAATAAGAACAGCTTAGATCGTTCAAGACGGTCTGTTTGCATAGAGAAGAACGCCCATAACATAGCTGGAATTGCAAAAATATTCAAAACATAATATGGCGTAATAAAGCGACCACTCATGTTCGCTACTTGACCAATTTCAATTTGACTGGTCCAAATATTAACGTCTCCTGTAACATTTGCTCCAGCTATACTTACCCAAGAACCACCACTTGTTCCATACCAGAATGGGGTCTTAATAATCGTACCTAAATTACATACAGACAGTAATCTATCAAATATGCCATAAATAACTAGGTTAATTGGATTTGTTGTATCTAAGGCAATAAAATTAATGACATCTGTAATGCCCTTTAATACATAAGGCCATCCATACGCCACTAATATACCAGCTAAAGCAGAAAGAATAATTGTACGAACAACGCATCCCGTATCTTTACTGATAAAGGAGAAGAAACCATATTCCCCTCTTCTTCTACTTGCCGAAAAACTATTTAATGTAATCATCGCAATCAATATTGTTGCAACAATACCTGTTTGAAGAGGATAATGTATACCACTACTTAAATGTGATGAAGTAACATATAAGCCTAAAATGGCACTATATACAGCCGCACCTAAGTCACTTCTTGCAAAGTACATTGTAAATACTGCATAAGTAACATAACCTGCAAATGCTGAAACAATTGTTGTTGCACTTCCCTTTTTCTTTGATACAACTCGTAATAAGAAAATTAATGGAAAGTTAACAATAAGAAATGTCCCTACTTTAGAAACAGCTTCAGCAATTACAATTAATAAGTTATTTTGAATAGAATAAAGCGTTGCAAAAGCTGGGTTAATCATTAAATTACTTAAACCCACCATTACGGTCGCGACCATTAAAATCCCTATTGGGAATACTAATAATTCAAATAATGAATGCCATTTCATAAAGTACCATCTTTCTTTTTAAAATAAACTTTTTAAACGTTTAAAATATGAAATATTTCGACAACGCAATAAATTTACTTTCTTTATATCACTAGTTTCTACAAGTATCGTTTCACAACCATCAAGTGGATATACTTCCGAGTCTACGCCAAGAATTGCACGATTAAAATCTTCTGACTTCAAAGCAACTCTTGTATTACCTTTCATTACAATAGGCGCACCAAGAGAGCGATATTTACTATGATGAATACCTGCTATTTCGCTCATAATAATCGCGTCCATTCCCTCTACAATAACAGCTCCACCAAGAGATCTGTTATAGGCGGTACTGCCAAGTTGTGTTGCAATACATATACCCGTCCCTCTAAAATCTTCAAAGAAATTATCATCTACAGATATATGCAATACTTGTGTACGGGCTACATTTTCAATACGCATTTCATTTAATGCATAATAAATTTGTTTGCCTGTATCCACTTTTAAAAGAGGATAACTGATTGTGGATAAATCATTTGTTAAGAATTGTTCTAAGAATGTATCAAATTCATTGTCACTATAGTCTGTAAAAAAGCCCAAAGTACCAGTATGTAGACCATAGAACTTCAAATTTTCTATTTTATCTATATATTTATGTACAGCATATAAGAAAGTGCCATCTCCCCCGATAACAAATACAACTTCGGGATTTTCATCATTTCTTATTCTATTTGCCGGTTTTAAAGCAGCTTCAAGCTTATCTGATATCTCTTTTGATAAATCATCGATTCGATGAACAATTGTATAAGTTTGCATGTTACCTCTTTTGAAAAGGGCATGAATTACATGCCCACTTTATTAATAAACTCTTGTACCAGCAGATAAATCGTTTACTTCTACTACTGCAAGTTCTTTATCATCTTTACCAGCTAATAACATACCGTTGCTTTCAATACCACGGATAATTGCTGGTTTCAAGTTAGCCACAACAACAACTGATTTACCAATCATTTGTCCTGCTGTATAGCTCTTTGCAATACCTGAAACAATTTGTCTAGGTGTACCTTCTCCTAAATCAACCTTTAGGATTAATAGCTTGTCACTATCAGGATGTTTTTCACAAGATACAACTTTACCAACACGTAAATCTACTTTTTCAAAATCACTTGGTTCAATCATAGATTTTTTCTTGGCTTCAGCTTCTCTTTTTTGAGCAATTTTTTCTTGAATTGCATTAACTTTAACCATTACTTCTTTTTCATCTAAACGTTGGAATAAGATTTCAGGTTTTTTAGTTACGCAAATACCATTTTCTAACTGTCCAAATGTTTGAACTGATTCGATATCACGTTTTTGTGTATTTAATTGATTTAAAATCTTTTCACTTGTTACTGGTAAGAATGGTTCAAGCAATACTGCTGAAATACGAATACTTTCTAATAAGTTATATAGCACTGTTGCGAGTCTAGAAATTGAATCTGGATCTTTAGCTAGAGCCCATGGCATTGTTTCGTCGATATATTTGTTGCAACGAGCAAGCAAGCTGAATATATCACTAATTGCATCTGCAACACGTAATTCATTCATATGTGCATCTACATTTTTAACTGTAGTCATTGCTAATGTCTTTAATTCATCATCTAGTGGTTCATTAATTTCAGGATTTGCAATTTCTCCATTGAAGTATTTATTCTGCATGGATAATGTACGGTTAACTAAGTTACCTAAATTATTTGCTAAATCACTGTTAATTCTTTCAATCATTAATTCATATGTAACATGACCATCTTGAGCAAATGGCATTTCATGTAACATGATATATCTAACCGCATCTTGTCCAAATAGATTTACTAAATCATCTGCGTAAATAACATTCCCTTTACTCTTAGACATTTTAGAATCGCCTGTTAATAACCATGGGTGACCAAAAATCTTCTTAGGTAGTGGTTCACCAAGTGCCATTAACATAATTGGCCAGTAAATTGTATGGAAACGCATGATATCTTTACCAATTAGATGTAAATCAACTGGCCAGTATTTCTTATACATTGGATCACTGTTTCCATCTGCATCATAACCTAAACCTGTAATATAGTTTGTTAATGCATCAATCCATACATAAACAACATGTTTTGGATCAAAATCAACAGGTACGCCCCATGTAAATGAAGTACGAGATACACATAAATCTTGTAAGCCTGGTTTAATGAAGTTGTTAATCATTTCATTCTTACGAGATTCTGGTTGAATGAAGTCTGGGTGGCTTTCAATATATTCTAATAATTGATCAGCATATTTACTCATTCTGAAAAAATATGCTTCTTCCTGCATAGGTTTTACTTCGCTACCACAGATTGGGCATTTACCATCTTCTGTTAACTGGCTCTTTGTATAGAATGCTTCACACTCTTGACAATACATGCCTTCGTAGTGACCTTTATAAATATCACCTTTGTCATAAAGCTTCTTAAATATTTTCTGCACTTGTTTTTCGTGATACTCATCTGTTGTACGAATAAACTTGTCATAAGTAACATTCATGCAGTCGAATTGATCTTTTACAATTCCAGCTACTTTATCAACAAATTCTTTAGGTGTTACACCTTCAAGCTTTGCTTTTTCTTCTACTTTTTGACCATGTTCATCTGTTCCAGTTTGAAAACGAACATCATATCCTGTCATTCTCTTATAACGACAAATTGAATCTGCTAAAACAATTTCATATACATTACCAATATGTGGCTTACCTGATGTATATGTAATTGCCGTTGTTAAATAATACGGTGTTTTATTCTCCATATATGCCTCCAATGCTTTGTTTTTAATAATTTTTTTATATCTACTTAATTATACATAAAATCATTATTTAATTAAACAAAAGATATATGATGAAAAGCTGAATTCTAAACAAATAAATTCGTTTTATTTTTCATAATTTTACATAAATTTTATTTATCTCAACGTAAAAATTACTTGATTGTTTGATAATGCAATGTTATTTTTTAGTAGAGTATTCTTTATCTAACAACAAGACAAAGGATGCATAGAAGAGGAGATTCAAGCGTAATGGCAACAGGAAAAGTTAAGTGGTTCAATGCTGAAAAGGGTTACGGTTTTATCACAGCTGATGATGGAACTGATATCTTCGTTCATTATTCCGCTATTCAAGGTGAAGGCTTCAAAACACTAGACGAAGGTCAAGCAGTAAGTTTCGACGTTTCTCAAAGTGACCGTGGTCCTCAAGCATCTAACGTTGTAAAACTTTAATTATAAAGATTCACGACTATAGATTTTTCGAAAAGAGCTATCTATCATAAGATAGCCTCTTTTTTTATGGTAAAATGGTTAAATACAAGTTAATAAGGGGTTAAATGTATGGGAATTGTTGTTATTGGTGCTGTTTTTGTTGATATTAAAGGATATCCTATCAACCAATTTGTACCAGATGGTAGAAATGCTGGCAAAGTTATAGAAACACATGGTGGTGTATCAAGAAATGTAGTAGAAGATATTGCCAATGTAGAACTTAAGCCTACATTTGTATCAGTTGTAGATAAGACAGGCATCAGTACAGATGTTATAGATAAATTAAACCGTCATAAAGTAAATACACAATATATTCAAAGGACTGATGATGGTTTAGGTACATGGCTGGCAATCTTCAATAATGAAGGAGACGTATTTGCTTCGATTTCTAAACGTCCTGATTTATCACCAATATCAGAAATGTTAGATTTATATGGTGATGAAATCATTCGTGATGCAGATAGTGTAGTTGTAGAAATTGATATGGAATCAGACTTATTACGTCGCATATTTACACTAGCTGATAAATATAACAAAAAGGTATATGCAGTAGTTTCTAATATGTCTATTGCCAGCGAAAGAAGAGATTTAATGAAGCAAACGGATTGCGTAGTATGTAACTTGCAGGAAGCTGAAATCTTATTTTCAAGTGATTACAGCAATCATTCTGTAGAAGAACTTGCTGAGATTATTTCTAAGAGTGCAAAAAAAGCGCATTATCCAAAAGTAGTTGTAACCATGGGCGAAAATGGTGCTGTCTATTGTGATGAAAATGGATATGGTATTTGTCCTGCTCAAAAGACAGCTGTTGTGGATACTACAGGAGCTGGTGATGCCTTCTTTGCTGGAGTTGCAATAGGTTTAACATATCATAAGACACTTGCTGAATCTTGTCAGATAGGTACAAAACTTGCTTCCAGCGTTATTGCCACAAAAGAAGCAGTATGTCCAAGATTCCAACCTGGTGAATTCAATATTGAAATTAACGACTAATATAAAAAGAAGCAATTGCTTCTTTTTATTTATATGCATTTATTGTAGAAATTAGTCTTCTAAACTTTGTAATTTTTTACTTTCATATAAGTCATATACACGTGATACTGACTTATGGTTTTGAATTGCATCAATAGCTTGAGCAATCATATCAGCTACAGATAATTGAACAATCTTTTCGCATTTCTTAGCTTCTTCTGTTAGTGGGATTGTATCTGTAACATACATCTTTGTAATTGGTGAATTTTGAATCTTTTCGATTGCATCTCTTGAGAAAATGCCATGAGATACAGCCGCATAAACTTCTTTAGCACCATGTTCTGCAATAATCTTGCAGGCAGCTACTAGAGATCCTGCAGTATCACAAATATCATCTACAACGATACATGTCTTGCCTTCAACATCACCGATAACGTTTTGTGCTTCTACTTCGTTTGGACGAGGTCTGCGTTTATCAACGATAGCTAATGGAGCTTGTAAAATTTCAGCTAAACGTCTAGCTCTTACAACTCCACCATGGTCTGGTGAAACAACAACGAAGTTATCTTTTTCAACTTTCATTGTCTTCAAGATATGATAGCCTAACATTGGAACTGAAGTTAAATCATCAACTGGAATATCGAAGAAACCTTGAATTTGTGGAGCGTGAATATCAATTGTTAATACACGACTTGCTCCAGCTGTTTGTAATAAATTAGCAACTAATTTTGCTGTAATAGGTTGGTGAGCATCAGCTTTACGATCTTGTCTAGCATAACCAAAATATGGTGTGATAACATTGATTTCGGCAGCACTGGCTCTCTTTAGTGCATCGATACATACAAGAACTTCCATTAATCTTTCTGTAACTGGAGTACATGTAGATTGTACTAAGAATACAGAACGTCCTCTGACTGTTTCTTGTGGTGTAACAAGAATTTCACCGTCAGCGAAATGATCCACTTTAATTTTACCTAGTGGAAGCTCAAGATCTTCAGCAATTTTGCTTGCGAGGTCTACACTTGATGTAAGTGCGAAAATGATTGTTTCCTTTACCATGTTTTCTTTTTTTCTCCCTATTTCTTACTCATTGCTTTTTTAGCACGATTTCGATCAAGATACATTTTACCATATCCAGCTTTATTTACTTGTCTAACTCTACCAATTGCCATATCTGTATCTGGTACATCTTCTGTAGCTGTAGAACCTGCTGCCACAACAGCATTTTCCCCAATAGTTACAGGAGCGATTAAATTACAGTTAGAGCCAATAAATGCACCATCTTTAATTACTGTATGATACTTATTTGCACCATCATAATTTACTGTAATGACGCCACAGCCAATATTAACTTTAGAACCAACATCACTGTCACCTAAGTATGTTAAGTGTGCACATCTACTGTCTTCGCCAAAGTGTGTATTCTTAAATTCTACAAAGTTACCAATACGATTCTTTGCTTCAATGACTGAGTTCATTCTGAAATGAGCATATGGACCAATCTGACATTCATCTTTAACAATACTGTCAGTAATTTCACTTGCATCAATAAGGCAATGTGAACCAATAGTAGCGTTATTTAGATATGTTCCAGGAGTAACAACTGTGTAATCCCCAATTGTTGTTTTTCCATAAAAATAAGTATTTGGATAAATTGTTACATCATGACCAAATGTAACATCTGGTCCAACATATGTTGTGTCAGGATTTACAAATGTAACACCCTGTCTCATCCATTTCTCATTGATGACTTGTCTCATATATTTATTTGCATGAGCAAGTTCAACGTTATCATTTACACCTTGAACTTCTTCTTCATTGCTTGCTTCAACAGCGACTACTTTCTTACCATGATTTTTGAATATTTCTACTAAATCTGTAATGTAGTATTCATGTTGAGCATTGTTATCATTAAGTTCATCAATATAAGTAAATAACAGTTCGTTATCAAACATGTAGATACCTGTATTGATTTCTTTCACTTCTTTTTCTTCTTGTGTACAGTCTTTCGCTTCAACAATTTTTTCTACTTCATTTTGACTGTTACGAATAACTCTTCCATAAGATTTTGCATCTTTAAGCGTTACAGTAAGCACAGCCATATCTGCATCTGTTTCAAATAAGCGATTTAATGTTTCTGGTTGAATACATGGTGCATCACCATTTACTACAACCGTTTTTCCTTGTTTATCTTTTAAGAGCTCTTTTGCCTGCTTTACAGCATGCCCTGTTCCAAGTTGTGGTTCCTGTACAGCGAATTCACATTCACCTTTAAGTTTTTCTTCAACTAGGTCTTTACCATAGCCAACAATCGTCACAACATTTTGAACATCAATTTCTTTCAAGTTCTTGATAATAAGACCTACCATTGATACACCGCATACTTCATGTAATACTTTTGGTAAATCCGAATGCATTCTCGTTCCTTTACCTGCTCCAAGTATAATTGCGTTTTTCACTAGATTACGCCTCCATCCTCAATATTATACAAAATTTTATTTACAATGCCTCATTTCTCAGAGTTTTTCTATATTTTCTTGTGGAATATGGCATGATTTTAACGATTCTTTTGGCCCAACTACTGCAAAAGGCGCTTCTTCTAATGCCTTTTTTAGATCATCTTTTATTTCTCTTAAATTTTCTACAGTTGTAGAAAGAATACGATTTCGATTATTTTGTCTATCTTCATAAGTAATACCCATAAAATATAGTCTATCTGCACTTCTAATCTTACTTGCTGGTGATTGAAGAGGACTTCCGTGAGCTAAAGTTCCGATAATATATGTAGATAAGTCTTCATGTTCTAAAGTAAATGGTTCAATAAACTTGTAGGCATTACGTACTGTTTCAATAGAAGTAGCAGGGCTTGGGTCACGATATGAATAAGAAGAAATTATCCCTGTATTACCCGCACTGAACCCAGTACCATAAGCACCCTTCTTCACTCTTATTTCATTCCATAAATATTCATAAGTTAAAATATGTCCTAACACACTCATATGTCCCATATATTTTTCTCTATCAATAGAAGTAGACATTGCAATATAAGATACTTGTGTTGGTGCAATAATACCAACATTTGCCTTTTTACGTAATGGATAATGAACAATACATCTTTCAAACTGTTGTTTTGGTAATGTATCAATTACTTTTTCTACAATTAGCAAGTTCTCACTTCCGGAAATACTTGCTGTTAATCGAGAAGAAGTAAAGAAGATATCACTATATAAGTAGCATCTGTCAATAAAGTTTTCTATTTCTATATCATAGTTTTCATTTAAGTGAGACATCCATTTCATTGAATAGAACCCACTCATATGTTCTGTTGCATTACTTGCAGCACTGTTCATTGCTAAAGTGATATTTTGAGCAATGGCATGCCCTGCAGTAGATAATACTTGTCTAGCTGACTCAAGACTTTGTGATACAAAAGGCTTAATATCTTCTGGTGTAAATTTTGTATGCTGTAATATTTCAAATACCAAGTCCAAGGCATCATCCACTTTATGTTTTAATACACTTAATGAGACAACAATCATTGGTTTAGTCGCTGTTAAATCATCTTTTACAGCCACAACTGTACTGCTAATATCAAATGTACCAATATCTCTACGAATGCGTTTTTGTAGCTCTTCAACATCATACTTTTCTGTTGGCAAGTCACCTAGTAAACGTGCATAGAACGTTACAAGCGGTAAATCATCAATACGAACTCCTGCAATAGAAAAGTACAAGTTCATGTAGATAATTCCACTCTTCTCTTTTGGATAGACAAGTACTGGAACACCACCTATTTCTCTAGTTTCCGGTTCAATATGTTCTGATTCTTTTTTAATATCTTCTAAAGATAGTTTAGGTAATGTGCTAAGAGCTTCTTTAGTGTCTTTTTCTTCTTGCCAAGCATGTAAGTTATTACATAATTCAATATATTTATTTGGATTATCCCAACTTGCTTTAGCTTCTTCAAGCTCTTTTTGAACTAATTCTTTTCTTTCTTTAGCAAGTGTCTTGGAAGGTTCAAATATCATTGTGGATAAATGTTCTTCATCGAGGAAGAACTCTTTTAATAAGTCACTGAAATATGTTGTATTTAACTTACTTCTTAAATCATCATAAATATGACCTCTATTTAAATAGATCATTGGATCATCATTATGTAGCCATGACTTTAATGCATCATCCGCAAACATTACACCTGCCGGTTCACTTGGTTCACGATAGCTGAATTCCATTTGGTTGAGACTTGCTTCTATCATTTCGGTGTCTAATCCTTTATCAATTAGATCCTTGATACTATTAGTGATAACTTCTTTAATTTCTTTTTCTTTTTCAATATTTGTATTACGTATAACAAGTAATAAATAAGGTTGTAAAATACCATCAATCATAGCAATTTCGGTATCTTCACATAATCCTTTTTCTAATAATGCTTTCTTTAATACTGATTCATTAGAACCAACTAGTAGGTCCTGTAAAGCACCATAAGCGATATTTTTTTCAACATCCTTGTAGTCCGCAACAATCTTTCCATAAGCAATAACCGTTCTATTTGTATCATCTTCATTTTCATCTATTTCATAATTTCTTACTTTTCTAACAGCAGGTAAAATAGATTGATACCCTATTGTAAACTCTTCATGATTTTCTGTATATTCTGATAAATATTCACTATCTATCTTTTCTAATACTTTATTAATGTCCATTGAACCATCTAAGAAAATATATGCATTAGATGGATGATAATATTTCTTATGTGCATGAATAAAATCTTCATAGCTTAAATGAACAATAGAACTAGGGTCTCCTCCTGATTCATACTTGTAGCAGGTATCTTTAAATAATGTTGCATTAGCTTCATTAAGTATAATTTCATCAATCGAAGAGAAAGCACCCTGCATCTCACTATAAACAACGCCACTATATTCAGGCATCTTATTTTCATCTGTTATTTCATAATGCCAGCCTTCTTGATAGAAAATATTAGGGCAAGTATAAATAGCTGGATGAAATACAGCATCAAGATATGTATCCATAAGATTCATAAAGTCTTTTTCATTACGACTTGATACTGGGTACATTGTTTTATCAGGATATGTCATTGCATTCAAGAATGTTTGCATACTGCTTTTCAAGAGTTCTACAAATGGTTCTTTCACTGGATATTTCTTAGATCCATTTAATACTGAGTGTTCCAAGATATGAAATACACCTGTATCATTTTCAGGAATTGTCTTAAATGCGATAGAAAATGTCTTATTTTCATCTTCTCTATCTAAATATAGAAGTCTTGCACCACTTTTAATATGTTTCATCGTGATTAAATCACAATCACAATCTTCTACTCTTTCTACTTTAGTTATTTCAAATCCATGTATGATATTTCCTGTTTTAAATTCCATGTGTTCCTCCATTAATAAAACTAATCAAAAAAGAAGCACCTATTACCCAATATAGGTATCACGTCTAGATGCTTTTTGTATTTTTTTATATACAACAAAATACAACACAATAATAAATGCAATATAAATAAGACTTGTAGATTCACTTTCCACCATCAAAATTGCATCATATGCTGTATGAAGTGCTACTGCTAACAAGTAGCTCACTAATAAATAAAATGTTTTATTTCGACCTTGTACTGACTGTTTTTTTGCAATACTGTAGAAATATCCCATAAATACCGCAAAACTCATATGTCCAGGAATTGCGGTTAAGGCTCTAGTCAAGGCTATTTCTAGACCATAGCTAAATACATAAATAATATTTTCAATAGCTGCAAAACCTAAAGAAACAGTTACAGCATATACAATGCCATCAAATGTATAGTTAAAATTGACATTCTTCCATGTCTTTTTATATAGAAAGAAAAACTTACATCCTTCTTCAATTAAACCAACAAATAAAGCACTGATAATGCCATATTCCATTTGGGTTTGAATATCCAATTCCGGCACAATAAAGTAATCTGCAATAAGTTCTAAGATAATTGCTGGTATTGCACAAAATACACCACACCAGAATAATTTTGATAATAGACTAATTGGTTCTTGTTCGATTTTATCATGGCGATAAATATAGACTAATAAGCTAATTGCCGGAACAATTGCCGCAAGAACATAGATTGCTAATGTTTGTAGTCCTAAATCAAATAGTAAAAACATATATCCTCCTAGTTATCTTGACTATGTACTAGTTCATATACTCTATTCTTTGGAATATTTAATTTCTTCGCTGTTTGTTTTACAGCATCAGATGTAGACATACCTCTAGAAATTGCTTCTCTAACAGTGTCTAGAATAAATCCTGCATCAATATCTTTTTTAGGTTCATCACTATTACCAGCAATGCAGATAACCATTTCCCCTTTTAAACCATCAACTTCTTCAAGTATTTCAGATATTGTGCCGCGTAAAAATTCTTCATGTACTTTAGTTAACTCTCTTGCTAAAGAACACTCTCTATCACCTAATACTTCTAAACAGGCTTTAAGCATCTTTTCAATACGATGAGGAGCTTCATAGAAAACTAGTGTCATTGGATAGTTAACATATTCCTGTAGTTTCTTTTTGCATAATGAAGAACTTGGTGGTAAAAAACCAATAAAGATAAATGGTTGTACGATTAAGCCACTGGCTACTAAGGCATTTAGCATAGCATTACAGCCTGATATTGGTACAACATTATATCCTTGTTCAGTTGCTTTTCTAACTACTCTTTGACCAGGATCAGACATTAAAGGATATCCTGCATCTGTAATTAAAGCGACATTTTGGCCTTTTGACAAAAGATTAATCAAACCATCAGCTGAACTTTCTTCATTAAAATTCTGATATGCTACAAGTCTTTTATGAATATCAAAATGTTTTAGTAGTTGTCCTGAAGTACGTGTATCTTCACAAGCAATAACATCAACACTGTTTAAAACATCTATCGCTCTTGGTGTCATCTCAGAAAGATTGCCAATAGGAGTAGGCACTAGAAATAATGTTGGTTTTTCATTTTCAAAACTCTTTTGTCTTTTCATTTTTACGCATCTTTCTTCTTTGCCTTAAAGCTTCTTACCGTAATATTAGCAGCCTTTTCAGGTTGTTTTGGTTCTTTAGGTTTACGGTTTTGTTGAGGACGATTGTTATATCGTGTATCTTTCTTCTTATCTTTCTTGTTACTATTTTGATTTTGTGGCTTTGATTTTTCTTCATTAGTTTTAACAACAGGTTCTTCTTTTTTACTTTCTTTAGAAATTGAAGAAATTGGAATATTAGTTGTTGTTACATCTTGTTTAATTTGTTTGATTCTTTCTTTTTTCACATTGTCATTAGAGTGTTTAATTGATACACCTTTACGAACAATAGCTTTTTCTTTTAGCTCATCTGTAGATAATGTTAAGAACTTATCATAATTTTCAATCTTAGCTTCTTTACTGATGACATTTAATGAAGTAACTCTGAATAATTCACCTTCATATTCAACATGTGCACCAACTTTTGGTAATCCTTCATTTAGTTCTGTATAAATATCATTTTCATACTTTAAGCAACACATCAGTTTTCCACACATTCCTGATAGTTTCTCAATATTTAAAGCTAATTGTTGATTCTTGGCCATGTTTATAGAAATATTATCAAAGCGGCTCTTAAATCTTGAGCAACAACATTCCATACCACATAAGCCAATACCACCAACCATCTTGGCCTGGTCTCTTTCACCGATTTGTCTTAATTCAATACGACAATGTAATCTTGCTCCAAGTCTTTTCAATAATTCTCTAAAATCAACTCTTTCATCAGCTGTATATACAAATAAAACCTTAGAGCGATCTAATAAATATGAACAACTCAACAAGTGCATATTCAGCTCTAAATCTCTTATTTCTTCTTCACATATTTTTATCGCTTCTTTTGAATAAGTTTTGTTATCTTCGTAATTTTGTTTATCTTCTTCAGTAGCTAAACGAAGTACGGGACGTAATGGGTGTCTACTTGGAAACTTTTCTGTACTGACGCTAGGAGCTTGTACAATTCCCATCTCGATTCCTTGTATCGTTTCTACAACAACATAATCACCTGTATTAAAATCAGGATTTTCTGTTCCAAAAGAATATGGCTTTCCTGTATTTGTAAATTTAACTGGTACAACAAAGGAATACTTCACTTGTTCTTCTACAGTAGTCGTTTCTTCAATGACTTCTTCCATATTTTATTTCCTCCATTTCATATATTGCCTGATCCAGCAATAAATTCAAATCATTTGTACGATTGCACAAATTCAATTCTTTTTGTGTTATTTCAAGTAGTTTTACTCTTTGTATATTCGTACTACGTTCTTTTTCTTTTTGTAAAGCATATGCATACCAGTCTGGAGCATCTTTTAATTCCACAAAGGTATCTTTATAAAACTGCCCTAAAAGCATTAAAAACATCTTAACCAAATCGATATTTTCATCTTTTGCATTACCATCTGTATCTTTTACCTGCACTTTATAACGTACATCATAATCAACTAACAGAAGTCTTGGATTGCCTTTTACACCAATATATTGTTTCAACATCGTTTTAGCATTTTGATATGCATTACTCACAACTATCGACATATAATCTTTTGTTTTAGAGACAACTCTAGTTAATAAGAAAGCATCTTCTTCATCTATCCCTTCTTGAAGTGCAACATTTAAACAAGTCTCTTTCTTTAATGGATGAAATGGCACAAGTACACATCTTGATATTACTGTAGGCAGTAATTTATCAATATGGTCAGTTGTTAAAATCGCATATACATTTTCTTCCGGTTCTTCCAAGAATTTAAGTAATGCATTCATCGCTGAAATACTCATATTTTCTGTGCAGTCAATCAAATATAGTTTTCGACTGCCTTTTTCAACACTTGTCTTAGAAAATAAAGACTGAATTTCACTTATTTCATCTTTAGAAATAGCTTCTTTGCGATATCCATTCAAATAGATAAAATCAGGATATTTTAGTGTTGCAATTCTACTAGCAATATTACGTTTTTCTTCATTTAATTCTTCTTCATGAATTAGAGCATTTTCTTCAAGTAAAATACTTTGAGCAAACAAAATACCTGCTTCTTTTTTTAAACATCCTTCCGGTCCAGAAAAAAGATATGCATGTGAAACTTCATTTTCTTTTAATGCTTGATTCATCATGCGATATACAACAGATTCGTTATCTTTTAATAGTTTTCGATTTGCAATTCTATCTGTGTATTCTTTTTCTAAACCTTCAGTAACAGAAACAGTATTTTTAGGCATTTAAAATCTCCATAACAGCTTTATATGCATCTTCGATAACTTTTTCAACATCTTGTGATGCATCTACAATAATCATTCTATCTTTATATTTTTCTACAATCTTTTCATACCCATTAAAAACATCATCATGAAAAGTAATAGATTCTTGATCAAGACGATCTAAAAATGATCTATTTTGAATTCTGGATAAACCAACTTCTGCTGATATCTTTAAAAAGATTGTCTTATCTGGCATATGATGTTCAATTGCAAATTCATTGATACGAAATACTTCTTCTTCGCCAATATGTCTTCCATATCCCTGATATGCTAGAGAACTATCAATAAAACGGTCACAAATGACGTTAATCCCACTATTTAAAGCTGGTTCAATAATCTCTTTTAAATGTTGTCTACGACTTGCAGCATATAATAACGCTTCCGTACGATCATCCATTGCTGTATTCTTCGGGTCCAAGATAACATCTCTTATCTTTTCCGCAATGACACTTCCTCCAGGTTCTCGAGAATATCGAACAGGAATACCTGCTTCTTTTAATTTTTCCACAACAGCTGTACTTACAGTTGTTTTACCTGATCCATCAGGTCCTTCAAATGTTATAAATTTACCTTTTTGCATATGTAAAATTATAACACGCGATAACCCCTATTGTCCTTTACTCATGCTGTGTAAAGGATAAATCACTTTTCTTTATAAACACTTTTGTATTTTTGTTTTAACCAATTCTAAATTTTCCCAACTTTTTTTGAGGATTTATGACCTTTTTAGCGAATAAGAGTAGTATAGGAGGTCATAG
>CAJJTI010000033.1 GCA_905194705.1 uncultured Solobacterium sp.
ATGAAGTGAACTTAATTTTAAATTTTTGCTTGACTTATTATAGTAAGTTACTCCTCCATCATACGCTATTGCATATATATAATACATTCAATGCATTGCATTGCAAATATATCGGGCGCATAGTAATCAAAGCATATCCAAGAAAATAAACTTTAATATGTCAAAAAGGTGTGCTATATAACACACCCACTTTATTTAATTTGCATAAATCATAAAATATATTTATATTATTTCTTTTTCCTTAAGTCTTTTTAACGAGAAGTCAATTATTTTCTCTTTTCTCTCTGTAAGCATATGTTTATAGAACATTACTTGTATTTCATTTAAACCAGGAGTATTATCTACAAGCTCATAAAGTTTATTAATATCAATACGCGAAGAAATTCTCTTCAACGCTTCGTTACAATCTTCGTTTTCTAGCGAAGAAATAAAATCAAAATAATTAATCCTCTTTCCTTGATTTTGAAGTGCTGAAACTGGTCTATTGTAAATTCGATCATTAGTTGCTTGTTGTTTATCAAGAACTTCTTTCATTATTTTTAAATCTGCTTGAGGATATAGGCTACTACCGCAATCAAAAATAGGTGCCAAACGTATTTCATCATTTTTAAAATCATAAAGAAAGCCCCAATTTCCATTATGTCGATCCCAGTTTCCAATCAAAGCATCTATTATAAACACATTCCAAAAATGTTCTTTCAATTCTTTACTATCATATAGTTTTTGTTCTTCTAAAGTTTCTAATATATCACTTAATTCTGTTCCATATCCGTTTCTTTCAGAATCTATCATTTGATTCTTGAGAGAAGCAAAATCTTGAATAACTTCTCCACTAGTGGTGAAATCTTTGCATGCAACAACCAATCTTTCTTTACCACCAGAAGAATAGGTTCCAAGAAGTGTTTCTTGAGCTGGCACTCCAAGTTCATTAAAAATATGGCATCCCAAATATTCTGAAACACATCCATTAGTGTAGTGAAGATTATCGTTTAACTTTGCAAAGCCAGGAAATTTAATCATCCAAACTTCATTTTCATACATTACAGATATCTTATTGCCATTTGCACCAGCGTACGTCTTTTTCAAAGTATGGCAACTTGAAAAATCAATCATTATTAGCCATCTCCATTCTTAAATATTTCTTTCTTAAAAAATTTGCTTGTTCAGAAGTAATAAGTTGTTCAACTTCACAGATGTTAATAGAGCTTTGCAAATCACACCAATTACAATCCCAAATTGAATCTTCTTTACCTGCATCTATCTTTTCCCATGATTCATTCATTTGATGAATAGAATCTTGAAGAAATATAGGCAAATCATACTCTAAATAAGATTGATCTAAAGGCTTTCCCGTTTTTTCATCAATTGAAAGTTTTAAAAGTAATTCTTCCATCGATATAGAAAAAGCTTTTGCTAATTTATAAAGTGTTTCAACACTTGCTTTTTTTATATCTGTCTTTCCACTACAAAGATCCCTCATGGTAGATTGAGGGATATTACACATTTTAGCTACTTTATAACGAGTTAAATGTTGCTGTTCTATCATTTCTTTCAAACTCATAACAATCGCCTCTCTTCACATATATTATAGCGGTATACCGCTATATCATCAATGAAGAAAAGCCCTTATCGTTGTTATTGATAAGAGCTAGTACATTTTATTTCGTATGTTCGTTAAACCAGTTAGTAATTTCTGTTAATCTTCTAATACGATGTGATGGTTTACCACTTCTACTTAATTCATGATTTTCACCATGGAAGATACACATTCTTGTTTCAACACCTTTATAAGCTAATGCCTGCATCATTTGCATACCTTCTGGTAATGGACATCTATAGTCTTCATCACTATGAATGAATAACGTAGGTGTTTTTACATTGTCAGCGTATTTTAATGGAGAATGATTCCACATCTTTTCAACATCTTCTTCAGAGAATAATCCCTTACAACCATTTTGATCTGGTCCAAAGTATAATCCAATATCAGAAATAAACGAGAAACTAATCCAGTTAGAAATACTTCTCTGACTTGCTGCACAACAGAATCTATCAGTATGACCAATAATCCAGTTTGTCATGAAACCACCATAACTTCCACCTGTTTCACACAGTCTCTTTGTATCAATATTTGGATATTTTTCTAATACTGCATCGGTGAAATCCATTAAGTTCTTAAAGTCAGTTCCACCATAGTCATTACGAATATCGGCAAACTCATCATCACGTCCATCAGAGCCTTTGATATTTGTAAAGAATACTACATATCCTGCAGCAGCCCATACCTGCATTTCATGGAAGAACATATTACTGTAAATTCCACGTGGTCCACCATGTACATCTAATACAGCAGGATATTTCTTTTTCTTATCGAAATCTTTTGGTAATAATACCCATCCTTTTAGATCTAATCCTTCAGAAGTATAGTTAATAACATTAGGTTTAGCGATATATTTATCTCTTAATACTTCTTCATTAACATGTGTGATTTGTTTGATATTTTCACCATTCAAATCCATTTCATAAACTTCTTGTAATGTATCCTCTGTACTTCTAACATAGGCAATCTTATCATTTACTGAATCCACACAGAATACTGTTCCTTGTTCATCAAATAATACTGTCTTGTTGAAATCAGCGTCATATTTCCAAATTTCAACATGGTCATAGTTTGTTGCTAAAGTAACTAATTTTCCATCATTAACGACTTTGGATTTACCACCACCAAGATATGTATCACCTGCTACACCATCATGTAACTGACGTAGTGGATCAACAATCATTGTTAGTTCATCTTTACCTACTTCACAAATATTACCTGTTTCATTAACACCATATTCTTTCATATCAGAAGCGATACAATATAGCTTCTCATTCATAAAGAATAGTTCGTTAATAGAATATTTCATCTTTCCATATACTGAAGAAGTTTTCTTTGTCTTTGTATCAAATACAGAAATCTTATCAAAACGAGAAGTACGAGGATCTACAGTACTTGTTGTATAGTAAACTTTGTCTTCTGCTACACATACTGCACCTACTTTTACTGATGGAGCTGTTAAACGTTTAACTGTTAATTCTGGTTTTAGTTCAACAAGAAATAAAGCTGTTCTATTTTTGTTGATGAAACCTTGACCATTAAACCAGTATGGTACTTCATCAATCACTTGATAATCAGCATCCTTTTTCTTTGCTTCAAGTTTTTCTTTTCTTGTTTTTTCATCATCTTTATAGGCATCAGCGTCATTTGCGTCAATAACACCAACAGCTGCATAACAACCTTTACTTACTTTTTTAAGTCCAACAAGAGGGAAAGTTAATTTCATAAATGGTGAAGCTTCACCACCATCTACTCCAATTCGATATAGATTAGTTGTGCCTGGTTCATCATCTTCTTTTGTACGATTTACAATTAAATGAGAATCATCATCCCACAAAACAACTGTAGTATTTAATGTAGAAGTAAATTGTTTTGCTGTACCATCTTTAACTAGCCAAACATCACGGTGATAATTATTCTTCTTTGTGTCCGCAATACCTGTTTGAAATGCTAGGCAAGTTCCATTAGGAGAATATTGAAGATTTTCTATCGCAGTATATTTGGTTAAATCTTCAATTTGTAGTAATTCCTTATCTTTCTTTTTTGTCATAACTATTTACCCTTCTTTTCTGTATGTGAAATAAACCAGTTTGTTATTTCATTTAATCTTCTAATTCTATGTTCAGGTTTTCCATTTCTACTTAATGCGTGATTCTCACCATGGAAGATAACCATCTTTGTTTCAACGTTTTGATAAGCTAATGCCTGGAATAGTTGCATTCCTTCTGGTAATGGACATCTATAGTCTTCATCACTATGTATGAATAATGTAGGTGTAGTTGCTCCTTTGGCATACTTCAAAGGGGAAGCATCCCATAAGTTTTTCATGTTATTAAAGACATCAGATGCGTTATGTTGTTCAGCGTTATACCAGAAACCAATATCGGATATAAATATTTTTGTAAACCAGTTGGAGATACTTCTTTGAGTTGCTACTGCACAGAAGCGGTCAGTATGTGTCACAATCCAGTTCGACATAAAGCCACCATAACTGCCACCTGTTTCACACAACTTTGATACATCAATATTTGGATATTTTGCAAGTACCGCATCCGTAAAGTCCATAATATTTTGATAATCAATATCACCAAAGTGACCATTAATATCAGCGAATGCATCATCCAAGCCATCAGAACCGCGGATATTTGTAAAGAATACAAAGAATCCACAGGAGGCCCATATTTGCATTTCATGACTTAGTGCTTCTGAATATATCGCTCTAGGACCACCATGAATATCTAATACTGCAGGATACTTTTTCTTTGGATTAAAATCTTTTGGATATAATACCCATCCATGCAGTTTTGTATTTGTTGATTCATAATCAATTCTTTCTGGTTTTGCAATATATTTATTTTTCAAACATTCTTCATTTAAATATGTCTTTTGTTTGATGCTACTACCATCTTCATTCATTTCAAATACTTCACAAAGATGACTGCTGTCTTCATAGATAAATGCTATTTTACCTGAATTAGCATCTAAACAAGTAACAAGTCCTGCTTGATCAAAGACAACTGTTTTATTGAAATCTGCATCATATTTCCATATACATACACGATCATCATCAGTAGCTAATGTATAGAAATTCTTACCAACACAAGCATTTGCTTTACCAAAACCATATGTTGTATCTCCTGATGCACTGTCATTTAGAGATCTTAATGGATCTACGATTGTTTCAAAACCACCTTCAACTATTTTTGATATATTGCCAGTTTCATGTGAGCCATATTCTTTCATATCTGATACTTGTGCAAATAATTCATGGTCTTTTACAAATAGATTATTTATCGCTCTATCATCCTTGTCATACCATGTTTTTTTCTCTTTTGTATTTGTATCATAGGAATATACATGACTTATTCTTGCATATGTTTCTTTCCATTTTAATGAAAGATAATAGACAGTATCTTCATCTACAGCATATTCACGAACATCTTCAAAAGGTGAAGTGATACGTTTTACTTTCTTGTCGTCGATTAAAAATAAAGCTTTTCTTTGCTTATTCGTAAATCCCTGACCATTACGCCAATATGGTATTTCATCAATTACCTGATAGTCTTTTTCTTCTTCTTTTTTTGCCAACTTTTCACTTCTCGTTTTATCATCATCAAGATATGCATCAGGATCACACGCATCAATTGTTCCTAAAGCAATATATTTACCATTATCTAATGGGGTAATAGATGATAAAGGAAAATTAACATGCAGATAAGCTTTAGCTTCACCACCTGTAACATTTATTTTATAAATATCACTTGTTCCTGCATCACTTTCTTCATTTTTACGTGATAACAATAATTCATCATCATTTAACCAGCACATATTTGTAGCATTTAAGGTATATGTTAACTGCTTAACTTCATTATTTTCTATGCAATATACAGCATTTTGATAACCATTTGTTTTCTTATCTGGCGTAGTTACTGTAAAAGCAATTCTTGTACCACTTTTGTTATAAGAAACGTTATATGGATATTTAAAAGAATATAAATCTTCTGCTGTAATTGGTTCTAACTTATTCTTTGCCATTTTCTTTCTCCGTATACTTATCAAACCAGTTTGTTATTTCTTTTAATCTTCTAACACGATGTAATGGTTTTCCACTTCTACTTAATTCATGATTTTCACCATGGAATATGCACATTCTTGTATCTACACCTTTATATGCTAAAGCCTGCATCATCTGCATTCCTTCTGGCAGTGGACATCTTCTATCTTCATCACTGTGTATGAATAAAGTAGGTGTTTTTGCATTTTCTACATATTTAAGTGGGGAACTGTTCCACATTCTGTCAAAACCATCAAACAAGTTTTCATCTACTGCAAGTCCACACTCTCCCGGATCAAACCATAAGCCAATATCAGCCATAAATGTTAAACTAATCCAGCTTGCAATACTTCTTTGACTTGCTGCAGAACAGAAACGATCGGTATGACCAATAATCCAGTTTGTCATAAAGCCACCATAACTTCCACCTGTTACGCATAACTTATTCATGTCAATTGCACTGTATTTTTGAGTCACAATATCCGTAAAATCCATTAAGTTTTGATAATCAATTGTGCCATATTTTCCTCGAATATCTGCATAATCATCATCCCTGCCATCAGAACCGCAAATATTTGTAAAGAATACAAAATAGCCATGCGATGCCCATACTTGCATTTCGTGGAAGAAAGCTTCTGTATACATTGCTCTAGGTCCACCATGAATATCTAAAATAGCAGGATATTTCTTTTTTGCATCATAATCTTTCGGTAATAGTACCCAACCTCTTTGCTTAATTCCTGCTGAAACATAATCAATCGTTTCTGGTAATGCTACATATTTATCCTTAACACTGTCACCATTTAAATTTGTCAGCTTCTTAACATTTTCTCCTGATAAATCCATTTCATATATTTCACTTGGTCCTTTTGCATCACTATAGACAAAAGCGATTTTATTGTTGCAGGCATCCAAGAAGAAACATACTCCCGGTAAATCAAATAACACTTTTTCATTAAACTGATTATCAAAGGACCATATTTCCACTCTATCTTCATCAGACACTGTCGCATAAATAGTATTATTAACAATTTCTTGTGATTTACCCGATCCAAGCATTGCGTCTGTTCCACCACTTGCTCCAAGTCTTCTGTGAGGATCTTTTACAAACTCCATCTTATTTTTACTAATCTTTACAAAGTCTGGTGTTTGATTCAATCCATAAGATTTTAAATCAGCAGCCATTCCATATAGTTCATGATTCAAGAAGAAGACATTACGAATCATCATATCTTTCTTTGTATATATTTCTTTTCTTGTCTTTTTATCGATAGAATAGCTATATAAATCATTAAATCTTGATTCTTTAGAAACATGTGTTTCTGACAAGAAATATATATCTCTATCTTCTATAATGAATGATTGTACATTTTCATATTCCTTGGATATTCTTTTAACTTTATCTTTTTCAATTAGAAATAAAGCGGTTCTTTTCTTGTTTGTATAGTTTTGACCATTATGCCAATATGGAACTTCATCAATAACGGTATAGTCTTTATCGGCTTCTTTCTTTTCTAATTTTTCTTTTCTTGTCTTTTCATCATCTTTATATGCATCAGCATCATCGGCATCAATAGTTCCAGTAGCGACAAAAGTATTTTTATCAACAACTTTTAGTGATGAAAGCACAAAAGGAAGTGTCATTAATGGCATTGCTTCACCACCATCTACTGGTAATACAAATAGTTCTGTAACTCCTGTTTCCTTCTTTGTATTTCTTTGAATCAATAAATTTTTATCATCAAACCAGCTTACAATAGATGCGTCAATATTATATGAAAGTTGTTTTACTTCATCATTATTACTGATCCATACATTTCTTGTATAATCGTTTTCTTTTTCTCTGGCTTTTGCAACTTCAAAAGCTAAGAATTTACCATCAGGTGAATATTGTAAATTCCCGGGAAATTGATATGTAAATAAATCATGTATTTCAACTGGTTGTAATTTATTATTTTTCATGTCTTTTCTTATACTCCTGTACTTTAAAAGCTAAAGCTATTGTTTTACCGTCGATAATTTCACCTTTCATTATTTTGTCGATAGTTTCTTCCAAGGTCATCTTGGTAACATTCAAATTCTCATCTTCATCTAAATGTTGACCATAATATTTTCCCTTTTTCGCGTAATACAAATGTATTACTTCTTGACCATATGCTCCTGTTGGCACAAATTCGCCAAAGTCTACATAATCAACTCCTTCATAGCCTGTTTCTTCAATGATTTCTCTCTTAGCACTTTCAAAAGGATTTTCCCCTTTTTCTAATTTTCCTGCTGGAAATTCAAGAAGTGATCTAACTTGTGCATAGCGCCATTGGGTAACGAAAAAAAATGTTCCATCCGTATCTTCGAGCGCAATGACAACACCCCCTGGATGTTCCACTACTTCTCTTTGCACTAATTTTCCATCTGGTAATTGTGCTTCATCGGATCGAACATTTATTACTCTTCCTTTATACTTGTATTCTTTTTTCAGTGTCTTTTCTTCTTGTATCATGTCCCTGTTCCTTTGAGCACTATTCTATCGCACTTCAGGGGCAAATGTGTATCATTTCTGAAAATAAATACGAAAAATTTTAATTGTTTATGAAACTTTTTTCATTCGAACTGCAGCTGATATAATTTATAGTAATAACCATGCTGGTGAAGAAGGTCTTGGTGATTACCTCTTTCAATGACTTCACCTTTCTGCAAGACAATAATCTGGTCAGCATGTTGAATTGTGGAAAGTCTATGAGCCACCACTAACATCGTACCAATATTCTTCATCTTCTCTAATGATTCTTGAATTAATACTTCCGTTTCTGTATCAATATTGGCTGTAGCTTCATCAAGAATTAACACCTGTGGCTTATGAATTACTGTACGAGCAAAACTAAGCAATTGACGTTGACCTTGAGATAAGTTTTCACCTTTTTCAATAATTTCTTCATGTATTCCATGTGGTAATTTATCGATAAAGCTATCCGCATTAACATACTTGCAGGCTTCATAAATATCTTCTTCACTGAAACGGTCGTCATGCAAAGTAATATTTGAAGCGATGGAACCAGAAAATAAGAACACATCCTGCAGCATCTGCCCTATTGCTTTACGAAGTGAAGAAATCTTAATCTTGTTGATATTGATACCATCAATTAGTATTTCACCCTTCTGTACTTCATAGTTACGAACAATCAGTTGTAATATTGTTGTTTTACCAGCACCTGTTGCCCCAACAAAAGCACATGTTGTTTTTGGCTCAATCACAAAAGAAACATCTTTTAATATCCAGTCTTCCTTTGTATAGGCAAACCATACATTTTTAAATTCAATTCTTCCTTCAAACTTGTCTATTTCAATTGCATCTTCACTATCTAATACATCTGGTTTTACATCTAATAAATTAAAGATACGCTCCGATGCGGTAAAGGCTTTCTGCAATGAATTTAGCTGATCTGCCAAATCTTGAATTGGATTAAAGAATCTTGACAAGAACATATAGAAAGCTACGATTTCTCCTGCTGTCAAACCAAAAGAAACACCTAATGCAAAACTTAACGCAATTGATAAGTTATATATTGTTTGAATAAGTGGTCTAAATACCCCAAACCCTCTAACTACACGCGTAGTTTGTTTATACATCTCATTATTCTTAACTAAGAATTCTTCTTCTTTTCTTTTTTCCTGATTAAAGATTTGCGTTAATTTCATCCCTGAAATATTTTCTGACAAAAAGGTATTTAAATCACTTAATGCAGCTCTTTCTTTACGGAATACATTAGATATATAGCGTGAGAAGAAAAAAGAAATCGCAAAGACAATAAGAATAATGCCTAATAATGCAAGTGATAATGATGGTGAAATATAGCACATCACAACATATACACTTACTACCGTAGTAATATCACGTAATATTCTTACAAATACACCTGTAAATAAATCAGACATTGAAGCTGTATAAGAAGTAACTCTAGTCACAAGTGATCCTACAGGCATTTCTGTAAACTGGTTCAATGACATGTTTTCAATATGTTGAAATATCTCATTTCTTAAACGATAAACAATACGTTGTCCACAATTCTGTAATATCTTTGATTCAAAATACATAAATGTCATACTGACACAGACAATCACAAATGAAAGAATCGCGATATTGATAATAAACTTCAAACGAATATTATCACTGACAAGTTCATCTGTTAAAGCCGAAGTTAATAGTGGTGAAAGCATGTTTAAAATAACATTAATTAATACAAATACTAATGCTAGAATAAAACTCTTTTTTTCAGGGGCAATATATTCTAATGTTCTTCTTGAAAGAGTAGATAATGGTATTTTTTTATCCCCTTTTAATACTTCTAATTCGTTATCCATAACTTATAACTCACTTTCAAGTTTCTGCAAATAAACCATCTTTTGATAAGTAGGAGAAACATTCAATAAATTCTCTGGTGTATCAAAGGCTTCTACTGCACCATCTTTTAAAACGAGTATCTTATCTGCTTTAGATACTGTAGAAACACGTGAGGCAATAATAATTGTTGTCTTGCCTTTTCTTTTCTCTCGGATATTACTTAAAATAACTTCTTCCGTCTTAACATCTACTGCTGATACAGAGTCATCCATAATCATTATTGGGGCATCTTTTGCATAGGCTCTAGCAATAGAAATACGTTGTTTCTGACCACCAGATAAAGTAACACCTCTTTCACCAGTCACCGTATTATAGCCTTCTTTAAAGTTTGTAATATTATCATGCACATCGGCAAATCTTGCGGCAGATTTAATCGCATCAATACTCATCTTTTTATTGGAGAAAGCAATATTTTCACTGACTGAACTAGAAAATAAGAAGTTATCTTGAGGAACATAGGCGATATTATCTCTAACACTTGTAATATCCAGGTTCATAATATCCTTATCATCAATTAAGATTTGATTTTTTTCGATATTATATAAACGCAATAAAGAGTTAACTAATGTTGTTTTACCTGAACCAATCTTACCAACAACTCCAACAAGTTCTCCTGGTTCTATCTCAAAAGTAATATCTTTTAATGACTCAATCGAACCATCAGGATATGTAAAATTAAAGTGATTAAATGTAATTTTACCTTCACAGTTTTCTAATACAATCGCATTCTCTGGATTATGTATTTCTTCTTTTTCTTCTAAGAAATCAAAGACTCTTTTACGTGAAGAAGAATAACGTGAATACATCTGCAAGATTTGTCCCATCGCAATCATTGGCCAGATTAGTACATCAACGTATCCTATAAAAGTAACTAAATTTCCCGCAGTTAATCTAACAACATGATTGAATAAAACAATTGAATTACCCAGTACATAGTAATAAACAAAGTAGCCACCAATACCCATTAGAAATGCCATTACCGCACCAATAAGTAATTCAATACATACATCAAAACGTACTGACATCATTGCAAAATCAATATTTACATCTGCGTTTTCTTTCGCTACTTTTTCAAATGCTTTAAATTCCTGTAACTCTTTTACAAAGGCTTTGATAACTCTAATACCCGTGAAGTTTTCTTGCGTAAAATCAAATAATTTATCAAAGGTATTCTGTCTTTCCATCCACTTGTCACTCATCGCTTTTTCAACACAATTCCCCCAGAAAATTAACGCAATCATTGGAATAACTGCAATAACAGTTAATATTGCATCTAAGCGAATCATCTTATATATGGACATAACAGATAAGAATAAAGCATCGACAATCATGATGGTTCCCCATCCTGTAAATTCACCAATCGCTTCTATATCTGTTGTAAAAGAAGACATGATACTTCCCGCTTTATTTTCATGGAAAAATCTCTGAGATAATCTTTCTGTCTTTAAAAACATATCATGGCGAAGATCTTTGTCCACTTTGCTTGAAGCAATTAACAAAGTAAAGCGCATTAAAGTTCTACCAGCTAAAAGCACAAAGGATACGATCACAAGACTCATCACAATGGACTTGATATCCGCAAAAATAACGCCTTCTTTTGAGCTGACTATTTCTACCATATCACCTAAATATTCTGGTATATAAAGCTGAACGTAATCGACAACGATATTCGCAATTATACCAATCATAAATAGTGGTAAATATTTCAAAAAATACTTTTTCATATATCTTAAATTATACACAAATCACATTTATAATGGTAAAGAACAAGGAGGTTTTTATGAGAAAAATATACTTTGCCGGATCAATCCGTGGTGGTAGAGCAGATGCTAAGCTATATCACGACTTAATACAGGAAATGCAAAAAACAGATATCGTTCTTACGGAACATGTTGGCGATTTGAAAAAATCAATTCTTGAACAAGGCCGTTCTAATGATGAAGCGATTTACTTGCAGGATACCGCATGGCTAAGAGAATGTGATTTAGTTATTGCCGAATGCACATGTCCTTCTCTTGGAGTTGGCTATGAACTTGCCTACGCTGAAAAATACAACAAACCTGTATATATTTTCTATAGACACAGCGTCAGTGAATTAAGTGCTATGTTAACAGGTGATAAATATTACAAGATTTACTCTTATGAAACAAAAGAAGAATTATTCAAACTTGTTCATTCGATATTAGAGGCGAAAACAGATGAATAAAAAAATAGACCTTACAATAGGAAACATTAAAACAGTATTGCTGCTATTTATGGTTCCTATTTTCTTTGCTAACTTATTTCAACAACTATATAACACTGTAGACACTATGATTGTAGGTCATTATCTAGGTGATAATGCCTTAGCCGCAATGGGCGCAACAGCTTCTTTATTTGAACTACTTGTTGGTTTTGCAACTGGTGTAGGAAGTGGTTTCTCCGTTGTTATTGCACGATGCGTTGGTTCTAAAAATATAGAAAACACCAAGAAAGCTATTGCCGGTACTATTCTATTAAGTTTAGTTTTAACGATTATCATCATGATATTATCTCTTACCGTATTAATTCCCTTTATGCATTTTTTAAATACACCTCAAAATATATTTGATGATGCATACAGCTACATTTATACAATATGTATAGCCGTAGGCATTACGGTTTTATATAACATGTTAAGTGGTATGTTACGAGCTAAAGGTAATGCTTTTATTCCTCTTATCGCATTACTAATCAGCAGTTGTCTAAATATCTTTTTAGATATCTATTGTATTGTAAATCTTAAAATGGGAACTCGTGGTGCTGCTGTAGCTACAGTAATATCACAAGCTGTTTCTTCTATCTTTTGCTTAATTTATATTTATACAAAAGAGAAAGATTTAATACCTGATAAAACTAGTTTTAGTTTTGATAAATATTTATATTCTGATTTACTTGGTCAAGGGTTAAGTATGGGTATGATGTTATCCATTGTATCTATGGGTACTGTTATATTACAAACAGCGATCAATAAATGTGGTACTGAAGTTATTGCCGGTTATACATCTGCGAGAAAAGTTCTTAGCTTTGAAACAATGCCTATATCAACTTTAGCTACTGCCTTAACAACATATGTATCGCAAAACTATGGCGCTAATAATAAGCAAAGAATAATCGATGGGGTAAGATTTGCTAATATATTAGGTTTAATCTGGTGTGCAATCAGTATTGCGATTGTCTTTCCTTTCAGTAACTTCTTTATTCATTTGATTTCATCCACAAATAGTAGAGAAGTGCTGTATTATGGAAGTACCTATATTAAAGTTTCCACAATATTTACACCATTCTTAGCACCACTACTAAATCTAAGATGTTCTTTGCAGGGGCTAGGTCAAAAGATTGTTCCATTATTCAGCAGTATTATTGAATTAGTTGGAAAATTCATTCTTGTTAGTCTTTTAATACCAGCAACTGGCTTTATGGGAATATGTTTTACAGAACCTCTTGTCTGGGTAGCGATGCTATTACAATTACTATGGTCATATAAACATACATTTCTGTTTGAGAAATAGGAGAAAGTGTGAAAACTATGAAAGTTTTATTACAAGATGTTATTGATGCAATTGAACAAACAACAAATGAATTACATTTCTTTTACTACATGCCTGAAGAAGTCATCTTATGCTATTCTGAATTTGATCAAAGAATATTAGATCCAGATTTTGAAGATGAAGATATAGATGATGTACTCGACGACAGTATTTCTTTACCTAATATACAAGAAAGAAATGATTACGCTATTATGCAGGATTTCATTTCTACTGTCGAAAATAATGAAGCCTACGAATGGTTATCAAACAGTATTCGTGGTAGAGGTGCTTTCCGTATGTTTAGAGCTACTCTTGACCGTTTCGATTTAACCAAAGACTGGTATGACTATAGAGATAATGCATACAAAGAAATCGCAATAAACTGGTGTAATGAATATGGCATTGAGTATGATGCATCAGAAATTGAATATGATGAAGAAAATGAAGAAGAAATCATTATCCCTCATTCCAATATTGTTAAGCCTTCTATTGTTGAAATAAATAAACACAATTTACCAGGTATTTTATATATGGTTGATGCTTACGAAATGGAAGTAAATCATAATAAAGATGTTGATTTAGTTCGTGATAAATTTTCATCTTATTTAAATATTTATCATGTGATTTATACATTAACTTTAAATGGTAAATCTGTTGGTTATATTGTCTTAAAGAAAGAAGATAATAACTATTTGTTGCAAACAATCTTTGTTCGCAAAGAAGAAAGAAGAAAAGGTTATGGCACGATGTTATTTAAACATGCAGAAAAAATAGCTAACGAAGAAAACCTTCACTTACTAATTAACGTTCAACCATCTAATACAGCTTGTACTGAATTATTAAAGAAAAATGGCTATGCAAATATTGAGTATATCCAAATTTCTAAAACCAAATAAAAACACAATATCAATGTTAAAATAATATTCATATGAAAAAAGAACATATGAAAAAAGAAGAATTAATGAAATTAAAAGTATCAGAATTAAAAGAAATAGCTAAAGAAAAAAATATTAATATTACTGGTTTAAAAAAAGATGAAATTGTTGAAAAGTTAGAAACTACTCTTGAAAAAAGTGAACCTAAAGTAGTAGATACTTCTTTCCCAGTAAGTGGTATTCTTTCAATCTTAGATGATGGCTTTGGTTTTTTAAGAAACGAAAACTATGACACTGGTGATGATAATGTATATGTTTCCCCTACTTTTATTAAGAAGTTCCGTTTAAAACAAGGTGACTTTATTGAAGGCAAAAAGAGAAAGCCTAATGAAAAAGAAAGATATGAAACGCTAATTTATATCGATAAAATCAATTATCAAGAGACAAGCTATATCAGAAGTCGTGTAAATTTTGAAGACTTAACACCAACTTACCCATGCGAACGTGTACGATTAGAAAGATCACAAGATTCTTTAACAATGCGTATTATGGATTTAATTACACCTATTGGTAAAGGGCAAAGAGGACTAATTGTTTCCCCACCTAAAGCTGGTAAAACAACCATCTTAAAAGATATCGCTTTATCTTTACTTCATTCAATCAAAGATGCACATTTAATTATTTTATTAATTGATGAAAGACCAGAAGAAGTTACCGATATTAAAGAAGCGATACATGGTAAAAATGTTGAAATTGTATACTCTACTTTTGATGAACAACCTCAGCATCATAAATATGTATCAGAAATGACAATAGAACACGCTAAAAGACTTGTCGAAGCAGGAAAAGATGTATTTATCTTGTTAGATTCTATCACCCGTCTTTCTAGAGCTTATAACTTAACCGAAAGTTCAAGTGGTAAAACGCTTTCAGGTGGCTTAGACCCTAATGCTTTATATATGCCAAAAAGATTTTTTGGAGCTGCTAGAAATACTAAAGAAAAAGGATCTCTTACAATCTTAGCTACAGCTTTAGTTGATACAGGTTCTAAAATGGATGATGTAATTTACGAAGAATTTAAAGGTACTGGTAATATGGAACTAATCTTATCTCGTAAACTACAAGAAAAAAGAATATTCCCGGCTATCGACATTGTTAAATCCGGCACCCGAAAAGAAAATCTTCTTTTGACCCCTAAAGAACAGGCAGCTGTAAATATCATCCGTAAAAACTTAGCAAATTCTGTACGAGATGAAGCTACAGATAATCTTATTAATATGTTTATTAAAACAAAAGATAATGCATCTCTTGTGGATGTTATTCTTAATACATCTAAATAGTATTTAAGATAGATTAAATTATTGCGTGGTTTTAAACAAAGGTTGTTTAAATTATTGCGTGG